>DAOTZP010000440.1:0-3369 GCA_034434265.1 Anaerolineales bacterium
ACGGAGAAATTCATTAAAAACTCTGCGCCCTCTGCGTCTCGGCGGTTCAAAACAGGCAAAATCCTTCTTCCCTTTTGAAGGTGGCAACTTGCGTTAATTTAAGGTAAGACCGGCGCAAATTTGTTATTCTATGTTATTGTAAAAACTTGTAATAAGGAAAATCCCATGTCTTGCGCTTTTGAATACGCCCCCAAACTCCGCCAGCGCGGATACCGCATGACCCCGCAGCGGCTTGCCATTTTGCATGTGCTTCATCATTCTGCAAAGCACCTCACCCCGTCTGAGGTTTATCAATCCGCTTTGAAGCAACTCCCCAGCCTTACCGAGCCGAAGGTGTACCGCACGTTGGAATTTTTGGCGGAAAACGGTCTGGCGCGCCCTTCGCAAAACCGCAAGGGTCGCATCTCCTACGAAATCGCGGGACATGAGCATCATCACATTATTTGCCGCAGCTGCGGAAAAGAAATGGAAGTCTCACACGCATTGTTCAAATCGTTATATAAAAAAATCGAAGCTGAAAGCGGCTACCAAATCACCGACAGTCACTTAACCTTTTTTGGTCTTTGCGAAAAATGTAAGTAAATCTGTATTTGTGCTGTTAATTTCAAAAGGAGATTCTTATGCGTTATTCCCCCCAACCCCTTCACATTCCCGATGACTTTTTAAGCATTGGCGTTTCAATCGTTTGCTGGGTCATCACAGTTGCCGTGCTGTATGCCGCCATTTCCAAAACCAACAAATCGCTCGGCGAAAAACAAATTCCGCTTATGGGCGTTATGGCTGCCTTCATCTTCGCCGCGCAGATGATTAACTTTCCCGTGCTGGGCGGCACGTCTGGTCACTTGCTGGGGGGCGCGCTTGCCGCCATCGTCCTCGGCCCGTGGGCGGGGATGTTGGTGATGACCGCCGTCATCGCCGTGCAAGCCCTGCTCTTTCAAGACGGCGGATTGGTTGTCATGGGCGCGAACATCCTCAACATGGGACTGGTCACCGCCGCCATTGGATATGGACTATATCGCGGCGCCGACCAACAATCCAAGCGGGTCAAGCTGGCAGTCACAGGACTCGCCGCGTGGCTTTCCGTCATGGCTGCCGCGCTGCTCACTTCCCTGCAAATCTGGTTAAGCGGCAATGCCAAACTTGAAATCATTTTCCCCGCCATGATGTTCGTCCACGCATTCATTGGCATTGGCGAAGCGTTGATTACAGTGGCGGCTTTGTCCTTCATCCTGCAAACCCGTCCCGATATTTTGGGCGAAGAATTCGCATCCGCGTCTGCCAGTAAAAATTGGACATGGGTGGGCGGCGCCATTGCGCTTGCTGTTGTTTTGCTTTCCCCCTTTGCCTCCGCCGACCCTGACGGGTTGGAACGGGTTGCGATAGATATGGGCTTTATTCATGTGGCAGCTGATGCGCCGTATCAAATCATCCCCGATTACACAGTTCCCTTTTTAGGCGAAACCGCGCTTTCCACCATCGTGGCGGGCATGATTGGCGTGGCAGTCGTTGCTGTTATCATCCTTCTCATTGGACGTGGATTAAAGGTAAAATCAAACTCGTAACCTAAAATTGTAAATCTCAAATCGCAATGCACTTCGACGCCTTCGACCGATACCACGAAAAACAAAGTTTTGCCCACCGCCTTGACCCGCGTGTTAAGGCGGTGGGCACGATTCTTTTCATTGTGTCCAATGCTTTGCTGCCGGACGGCGCGTGGGTTGCATTGCTCGCTGTTTGGGGATTTTTACTCCTCAGTAACTGGCTTTCAGACCTTGGAATTTTTTACACATTTCGGCGTTCCATCATCGCCCTGCCTTTTGCTTTAATTGCGGTCACGGTTTTATTTTCCACGCCCGGAAACCCCGTTTATGAATTACCGTTTTCTCTTGTCGTCACAGACGCGGGCGTCATCCGTTTTTTCAGCATCCTTGTTCGCTCGTGGCTTTCGGTGCAAATGGCAATTTTGCTCGTCAGCGTCACCCGCTTTCCGGATTTGATTCACGCCCTTGAGCATTTGCGCGTCCCCGCTGTGTTGACGACTATCATCGCGTTCTTATACCGCTATCTGTTTGTACTGGTGGATGAAGTCTATCGTCTGATGCGCGCGCGCGAATCCCGCTCCGCTTCGCTGCATGGTCACAAACCCGGCGGCGGAATTTTATGGCGCGCCCGCATTGCAGGAAACATGACCGGGCAGCTCTTTCTCCGCAGTTACGAGCGCAGCGACCGCGTGCATAACGCCATGATTTCACGCGGCTACGCGGGGCGTCTTTATACCCTCAATCCGCATGAAATGAAAACGCGCGATTATTTTGCGCTTGCCTTTTTCATTGCGTATTTATTTCTTGTGCATTTGATTGGAAGACTGTAATGCCCATCACTCATCACCATTCCACTTTTCATGCGCCTGAATGTGACGGCGATGTTTTGCTTGTAAAAGACCTGCGCTTTTCCTACCCGGATGGACATGCCGCGCTGCATGGCGTGTCGCTCAAACTGTGCGCGGGGGATAAAGTCGCGCTGGTTGGACCAAACGGCGCGGGCAAATCCACCCTTATGCTTCACCTGAACGGCATTTTGCAAGGGCAGGGCGATATTGAAATTGCGGGCATGAAGTTAACGCGCCAAAACCTGCCGATGATTCGCTCGATGGTTGGGCTGGTTTTTCAAAACCCCGATGACCAACTCTTTTCGCCAACTGTGTTTAAGGATGTGGCATTCGGTCCGCTGCACATGGGGCTGCCAGAAGCGGATGTGCGCGCGCGCGTTGTCTCCGCTCTCGAAGCGGTCAGAATGTCCTCATACAAAGACCGTCTTTCGCATCACCTCAGCGTGGGGGAGAAGAAGCGCATCGCCATTGCCACTGTGCTTTCGATGAATCCCAGCATTTTGATTTTGGACGAGCCCTCCGCCGGGCTGGACCCGCGCGCGCGCCGCTCGCTGATTAACTTATTGCGCGAACTGCCCATCTCCATGCTCGTCTCCACGCACGATATGGCAATGGTCAAAGAACTCTTTCCGCGCACGATTGTGATGGATGAAGGCAAAATCGTCGCCGATGATTTGACCGTGAATATTTTGGAGAACGAAGATTTGTTAATTACCCACGGGCTGGAAAAACCGTAGATTTTTGCTTACGCAAAAGAAACAGACTGAGGTTAACTTTCAACAGCCGTAAAAACAAACTCGCCCCGAATTTATTTTTTCGGGGTGAGTTTGCTACTTAACCCAAGTTGCCACCCTTGCTTAATTTTTACCGCAGAGGCGCGGAAGACACGGAGAAATTCATTAAAAACTCTGCGCCCTCTGCACATCGGCGGTTCAAAACAGGCAACATCCTTCTTCCCTTTTGAAGGCGGCAACTTGCGT
>DAOTZP010000441.1:0-3040 GCA_034434265.1 Anaerolineales bacterium
ACGGAGAAATTCATTAAAAACTCTGCGCCCTCTGCACATCGGCGGTTCAAAACAGGCAAAATCCTTCTTCCCTTTTGAAGGCGGCAACTTGCGTTAAAAATAACATTAACTCACCTTACGCGCTGCCATTTTGCGGGAGCGGCAGCGCCCGACATTGTGCCCGCAGGGTAGAAATCTTGTTCCCCGCGCAAGAGGATTTCTCCTCGCCGCTTCGCGGCTCGTCGAAATGACAAAGATGCGTAACATCAGACATTAATTCTTATATTGTCTACGGATTTTGTGTGTATAATCCAGCCAAGTTTTTTATACACTTTCCCCGGAGATTAGAAAATGTATGAAATAAAAAAAATTACATGGAGCGAGGCGTATGCAACGGGGGATGCCAACATAGATTTTCAACACAAGTATTTGTTTGAATCTTTGAATCGGCTGGGGGACTGGCTGGAAAGCGACGTGGACGTGGAGCGGTTGCGGGTGATTTTGGGCAGGCTGCATTTTTACGCGCAATGGCATTTTAATCATGAAGAAAATTGCATGGAAAAGCATCGCTGCCCTGTTTTGGCGCAAAACAAGCGCGCCCATGGATTTTTTATGAAAATGTTGAACGGCTATTTGATTGACATTGAAAAACATGACCGCTTGAAGGAACTCGCGGTGATTGTTCATGCCGATTTGGCAATGTGGCTTTCCGAGCATATTCTGAAAATAGACACCCAATTAAAAAATACGTTGGCTGAAACAACTGACAACGTTGACCTGACTTGACGCGCGCAGCGTTTTTGGAAAAGCGAAAAAATAAATACGATATAATAGCGGCATTTGTATCAGACTTATGCCCATTGCGGTCACAAACTGTGTTTTGAAGAAAGCCCGGTTTGTGACCGCAGGCATGTATTGAAAGGAACGAATTTACCATGCAGGAAATGATTTCCAAACTCGCTGCTTATATTGCCAAAGATATTCTGAAACAGCCCGAGCGCGTCCTTGCGCCTGACGAAAAGCTGATTTCGAGCGGATTAATCGATTCGTTCAAATTGGTGGATTTGGGCTTGTATGTGGAAGACACTTTCGGAGTCCGCATTGACGACACCGAACTAAATAAAGAAACCTTCGACACACTTGAACAGCTTGCTTCATTAATTCAATCCCGCCAATGACCACATTTGCACACCTGATTAAACAACATTACGAAAATCTGCCCAATCATGAGATTATTGTGCTGCAACATGCCGGGCAGGAAGATAAACCCATTTCCTACCGCGCGCTGGTCGAAGGGGCGTATAACTATGCCCGCGCATATCAATCCGCCGGTATTCAGCCGGGCGAGGTTGTTATTTTAATTTTGCAGCATGGCGAGGAACTTATCTACTCTTTTTGGGGCGCAATTTTGCACGGCGCAATCCCCTCAATTATGCCGTTCCTGACGGAAAAACTTTCCCCGGAACGCTACCATGCCGATTTGAAAACCCTTATCAGCATCACCAAGCCTGCGGCAATTGTCACCTACCCTGAATTTGAGCAAGACATTCGCGGAACACTTCAGGCGGGAGATTCGGTCCGCGAGGTGCTGGTCACCAACCGCGTGCAGCCTGCGGGCGCGCCGGACTTTTCGCTGCTGGCGGGCTTAAATCATGCCCCCGAAGATATTGTCCTTTTGCAGCATTCTTCCGGCACAACCGGGCTGCAAAAAGGCGTTGCTCTTTCGCATCAGGCTGTTCTTAATCATCTTGAAGCGTACCAAAAAGCCATCCTGCTTGACCCGAAAACCGATGTCATCGTTTCTTGGCTGCCGCTTTACCATGATATGGGATTGATAGCAGGATTTATCATGCCCATTTTGACCAATACCACCCTTGTTCTTTCTTCGCCTTTCGATTGGGTGCGCGCGCCTTACCGCCTCTTCCAATCGGTCACTCGTTATAAAGGGACGTTGAGCTGGCTGCCCAATTTTGCTTATAACTTTTGCACGCAAAAAATCCGCGAACGCGACCTTGAAGGCGTGAACCTTTCCAGCTGGCGGATGATTACCAACACATCCGAGCCGGTTAAACCGGCAAGCCATCAAATGTTTTATGAGCGCTTTAAGCCCTATGGCTTAAAGCAAACCGCCTTGCAGTGCAGTTATGGCATGGCGGAAAATGTGTTTGCGGCTGTGCAAACCACCCCTCCATATTCCATTCCAATTGTGGATGAGATTGACCGCGAATCATATTTGACTGAACGGATTGCGCGCCCGGCTGTGGAAGGACGCCCTTCCATCAAAATGATGTCCACCGGGCGGGCTTTGTCCAACACCACCATCCGCATCATTGATGAAAAGGGCAACGATGTGCCCGACCGCGTGATTGGCGAAATTGCCTTGAAAAGCAATTGCATGTTGACCGAATATTACAACCGTCCCGATATAACCAAAAAAGCATTTATTGATGGCTGGTATTTAAGCGGCGATTACGGGTACGCTGTCAATGGTGAAATTTTTGTCGCCGGACGCAAAAAGGATATGATTATCGTCGGCGGTAAAAACATATACCCGCAGGATTTGGAAGCCATGGCTTATGAGGTTCCGGGCATTCATCCGGGGCGCGCGGTTGCTTTTGGCGTCTTCGATGAAGAAACCGGCACGGAGGATGTTGTCATCGTTGCGGAAGTGGATACGGAAGACCCGGAGGAACGCCGGAAAATCGGCGACGCTTTGCGCGCCCACATCACAAAAAATTCAGCCGTCGCGCTGCGTTATGCCCACATTGTAGGAAAGAAATGGATATTGAAAACATCCAGCGGTAAAACCGCCCGCTCCGCCAACCGAGAAAAATTCCTGAAAGAAAAAGGTCTTTCAGAATAAATCAGGTATGTAAAAATATGCCGAGCCCGCTGCAAAGGACTTTTTAATTCCGCAAGACGTTTAAGTCCGCAACATTTTCCCGATTTTCCCGTATACTGAATCAAGGCATCTACATTGAAAAGGAGAATTTCCATGAAACGTCTTGACCCGCGCATTGTTTTTGGCTTGTTGCTGGTGGCTGGCGGCGGGCTTGCGCTG
>DAOTZP010000442.1:0-2889 GCA_034434265.1 Anaerolineales bacterium
ACGCCCAACTCTTTGAAAAACTTCAACACAGCAATCAGGAACTCTCGCTGGCATACGATACCACCCTCGAAGGCTGGGGAAAAGCCCTTGAACTGCGCGACAAGGAAACCGACGGTCACACGCGCCGCGTTACCGAACTTGCGGTAGCCATTGCGCGCGAGGCGGGCATCACAGAACCCGAATTAATCAACATCCGCCACGGAGCGCTTTTGCATGATATTGGAAAAATGGGCGTGCCGGACCATATCCTGCGAAAAAAGGGACCGCTCACCAAACGCGAATTGGCGGAGATGAGAAAACACCCGCAATACGCTTACGACCTGCTTTCGCCAATTCCATATCTCCGTTCCGCTTTGGATGTTTCCTACTGCCACCACGAATGGTGGGATGGCAGCGGATACCCGCGCGGGTTGAAAGGCGAGGCAATCCCGCTTTCCGCGCGCATCTTTGCCATAGCGGATGTGTGGGACGCGCTGCTCTCCAACCGCCCGTACCGCCGCGCATGGACAAAACGAAAGACGCTCAAATATATTCTTGATTTATCGGGAAAGCAATTCGACCCCAAGCTTGTCAAAATTTTTCAGGAAATGGTGAACAAACAGATAATATAAAAATAAAAACGCCGCGCAGATTTCCACTGGGCGGCGTTATCTTTTATTTTTTTGATTTACTTTACCCGCAGGAAGCGCCGCTTGCCAACCTGCAGCACGCCCGGGTGCGGAAAAACCGCATCGCGCTCAATCACTTCGCCATCGAGCCGCACGCCCTTCTGGTCAAGCAAACTGCGCGCTTTGCTTTTGCTTTCCGCAAGTTTGGCGTCCACCATCACATCCACCACAGTTTGACCGGGCTGCAAGGCATATTCGGGCATTTCATCCGGAATTTCTTTTTGCTGAAACAGCTTGATGAAATTTTCCTGCGCCGCTTTTGCCTCTTCATCGCCGTAAAAAATGCTGGTGATTTCAGCGGACATTTTCATCTTTGCATCGCGCGGATGAATGGAGCCGGAAGCCACCCCTTTTTCAATTTCTTCCACCTGCTGCGGAGTCCAGCGCGTGGCAAGGCGCATATACAAGCCCATTGCGGAATCCGGCACGGACATCAGCTTGCCAAACATATCGTCCGCGCCGGTGTTAATCGGGACAATATTGCCGGTGGATTTGGACATACGCTGCACGCCGTCGGTGCCGGGCAAAATTGCGGTGATGATTCCCACAAGCGGCTTTTGCCCCAGCGCCTCTTGCAATTTGCGCCCCGCCACAATGATGTTAAAAAACTGGTCGGAGCCGCCCACCTGCACATCGGTCTGCATGGCAACCGCATCGTAGCCCTGCATCAGCGCGTAAAACGTTTCATGCAGGTAAACCGGCTCGCCTTTTTCAAGGCGGTTTGCAAAGTTATCACGCGTCAAAAATTGCTGCACGGTAAAGTTTTGCCCGAGTCGAATCAAATCCAGCAGCGTCAGTTTGGAAAGCCACTCGCCATTGTAGCGGATGATGGTCTTTTCCTTATCCAGCACGCGAAAGGCTTGCTCGGCGTAGGTGCGCGCGTTTTCGTTGACCTGTTCCTCAGTCAGAATGGGGCGCGCCTTGTTTTTGTCCGAAGGGTCGCCAACCAGCGCGGTGTAACTGCCAATCAAAAATGTGACTTCGTGTCCCAAGTCTTGAAACTGGCGCAGTTTTCGCATGGTGATGGTATGCCCAAGATGCAGGTCGGTGGAAGTCGGGTCGTAACCGCAATACACGCGCAGCGGGCGGTTTTCTTTTTGGGCCAACAACAGCCGTTCGCGCAATTCCGCCGCCATGTTTTTCTTAACTTCCGGGTCGCCGTATTCGGTTCCCTGCATCAATAATTCAACTTGTTCTTCGATGTTCATAAATTCTCCTTAAGAAGAATGATTTTTCGCGCCGCAGACATGCAAATAAAAACGCGCCCGCGATGATGGGGCGCGTCAGGGTACACCATCGCAGGGGATTTACATGCGGGCGTAATAATAAGAAACGCGGGATAAAGCAAAGGAAAACATGCCGCTATTATACAACAATAATTTTATTGCGACAAACTAAACGTAAACACCCAAGGACCTTGCACGGTATAAAATTCGGGGCTGTACACAATTTCCTCCGCCTGCTGCCGCGTCATCTCCGGCGGAAAGGAGGCAATCTGCATGGTCATCATTCCGTTTACGTCGGCGCAAGTAAGCGTAATGCCAATGCCGCGTTCCAGCAGCGCTTGTTGAATTTTGGGCATGTAAATATCGCAATACTCCCCTTCGCGCGGCAGCGCGCCAATGGCATCAATCGTAATGCTGGCATTGGTCAGGTCGGCGTCAGGCGGCACAACAAAAGTAAGCGTATCACAGCGCAAGCCTGTGCCGCCGTTGGTTGGCTCTTGCAGGCTGGCGAGCATGGTGCCAAATTCCCGCGTGGTAACTCCTGAATATGTTAAAGAAGCGGAGATGATTCCCCAATCCGATAAATCGGGCAGGGTAAAGCACACATTCGCATTCAAATTTTTGCCTTCCATCGAAACGCTTTCCATGCGCACATCAATCCCTCCGACGGTTTGATGAGGGGCGGCAACATCCACTTGCGTGGTTGGGTAGGATGCCGCGTCAATGTAAGCCGTTGGGGTGGGGAGCATTTCCGGCAAATAAAGTTCCGGCTGGCTGGCGGATGAGCAGGCGGATAAAAGCAACGCCGCCAAAAGAATAATTTTTTTCATGAGCGATTTTTCTCCTTTGATTGAAACAAGTCGGCAAGCGCCGCGCGGATGTTTTCAAACTGAAAACGATAGCCCGCTTCGAGCAGGCGCTTCGGGCGGGCGTATCTTCCCGCCGTTATCAAGACGCTCATTTCGCCCAAAAGTTTCCGCAGCAGAAAAGCCGGG
>DAOTZP010000443.1:0-1548 GCA_034434265.1 Anaerolineales bacterium
GAACAAAAAGCGAAACCGAAAGATTCGCGGGCGCGCAAATTACCACCTCCATCGAAGCGATGATGTGGGACAAGAAGGCGCTGCAATCCGGCACCTCGCACTACTTCGGCGATAATTTTGCCAAAGCGTTCAACATTCAATATCTGGATAAAAATAATCAACTGACCTTTGCCGAAACAACTTCATGGGCGATTTCCTCGCGCATTATCGGCGCGTTGATTATGGTTCACAGCGACGACCAGGGACTTGTGCTTCCCCCCCGCCTTGCGCCCATTCAAGCCGTGATTGTTCCCATCTTCAAAAAGGAAGAGGAAAAAATAAAGGTGATGGAAGTGGCGGATAAAGTTTTCGCGGAGCTCAAAGCCGCGGGAATCAGAGTCAAGGTGGATGACCGCGACAACGTATCCAGCGGATTCAAATTCAACGACTGGGAAATGCGCGGCGTTCCCGTCCGCATTGAAATTGGACCCAAAGACGTGGAGAAAAACTCCGTTGCGCTGGCGCGCCGCGACAAACCCGGCAAGGAAGGCAAGACCTTCGTCCCGCAGGACGGACTCGCCGCAACCGTTCATGCCTTGCTCGAAGAAATTCAAGCCGCGCTGCTTCAACGCGCCACCGAATACCGCGACGCGAATATTCACAATGCCGCCAGCTACGACGACCTGAAAAAAATTGTGGAAGACGGCTGGGCGTTTGCCTACTGGTGCGAATCGCGCGAGTGCGAAGCAAAGGTAAAAGAAGATACCAAAGCCACCACGCGCAACATCCCCTTTGACCAGCCCGATGAAGAAGGCGTGTGCGTTGTGTGCGGCAAGCCCGCCAAGCGCAAAGTATATTTTGCAAAATCGTATTAGCCGGTAGTCAGTAAAAAAAAATCTCCCGTGATGAGCGGGGGATTTTTATTAACCAGAGGTTGGTGTATTCACAAGTCCAACGTATGTTTAAGCGCCTTATCCACTTCCGTCATTGGGATTTTTCCGATGACGCGGTCTATGGCAATTTCAGAAATCGTAGCAAGGTTATCAGTCATCACTACAGAATCTGTCAGCAAGCCCGATTCGCTTCCAGCGGGAGAATCTATTTTTATCAACACGCGGCTGGGATGATTGGCGCGGAAAGTGCGGCTGGTAATCATTGCCACGACAATTTGCGGCAAATCGCTTTTTAGATTATCCGTTTGAACAACCAAAGCAGGGCGTGGTTTGGCGGTTTTCAAATCTGAATGAGGAAAAAGTACCAGAACCACATCGCCGCGTTTAAGCGCTTGGATAGTTGTCATAAATGCTCATTTCGGAACTATCCCACTCTTCCGCGAAAGACGCGAGTTGGGCGCGAATCTCACGCGCTTGTTCTTCGCTAATTCCACGCGCGCGCAAATCAACCCCTTCCCCGCCAAGAAAAGTGACAATGACAGGGGTTTCATCAGGAATATCAATAGGATTATCCTTTAGCACAATCTTGCCCTTGCGATACACGCCTTGTAAAGTTGTTAACATAGTTGCTCCTTGCCTTGATAAAATTATACTCCATAAGAGGGAGTGTCTAATT
>DAOTZP010000444.1:0-9858 GCA_034434265.1 Anaerolineales bacterium
GCGGACGAGTCCGTAGCCGGTGGCGGCGGTGCCGGGGTCAATGCCGAGGGCGAGAGTCATGGCAGATAAAAATCTCGGAGGTCTTACAGACCTCCGAGATTTGAATTACGCAGACTCCAGCGCGGCGAGCGCTTCATCTGACAGTTTGACATTGTGGAAGACTTCCTGCACGTCGTCCATTTCTTCGATGTGTTCGACCATCTTCATAAATTTAAGCGTGGATTCCAAATCCAGTTCCACTTCTTCTTTGGCAATCATGCGCAAGCCGGATTCTTCGGGCTGAACCCCTGCGGCGTGGAGCGCATCGGCAATGGATTTGAACGCCTCGACCGGCGCATAAATTTCGATGGTGTCGCCGCTGTCCACCACGTCGTCCGCGCCCGCGTTCACGCCGAGTTCAAAGGCTTTGTCGAAGTTCATCGCGCTGGCGGGGAAGGAGAAGTAGGCTTTGCGGTCGAACTGCCACGCCACTGCGCCCGGGGCTGCCATGTTGCCTCCCGCTTTGCTGAATGCGTGGCGCATATCCGGCACGGTGCGGTTGCGGTTGTCGGTGACGCAGGAGACCATCAGCGCTGAACCGCTGGGACCATAGCCCTCGAACATGATTTCTTCAAACGCATTGCCGTCTTTATCTTCGCCCGCGCCGCGTTTGATGGCGCGTTCGATGTTTTCTTTTGGCATGTTGTTTGCGCGGGCTTTATCCACTGCGAGGCGCAGGCGGAAGTTGGTATCAGGGTCGCCGCCGCCTTCGCGGGCGGCAATGGAAATTTCACGCGCAAGGCGGGTGAAAAGCGCGCCGCGCTTTGCGTCTGCGACGCCTTTCTTTCGTTTAATGGTGGACCACTTGGAATGACCTGACATGGAAAACTCCTTACAAGATTGCTTAAGCGGCAAAATTATACTACACAAAACAGCAGCAATTTTATTGACGACTCCTCCGCCTTCGTGGTATCATCAGCCCGCTAAAAACCAGCCTTGCGGCTGGATTTGTTTCGTCAATTGTAAGGAAAAGGAGCAGCTTATCAGCGCCAACGAATTTCGAGTAAATGAAGGCATCCGTGTTGCGGAGGTTCGCCTTATCGGTCCGGACGGTGAAAACATCGGTGTTGTGCCTATCCGTCAGGCTTTGCAAATTGCCCGCGACGCCGAGTTGGACCTTGTAGAGGTTTCGCCCGGCGCCAACCCGCCGGTTTGCCGTGTGATGGATTTTGGCAAGTTCATCTACGAAAAGGCGAAGAAGGAACGGGAAGCCCGCAAATCGCAGACCAAAATAGAGGTCAAAGAAATCCGCCTGCGCCCGAAGACCAACGAAGCGCACCGCGATTTCAAAGTGGATGACGCCCGCCGCTGGCTTCAACAGGGTCACAAAGTTCGCGTCACGGTCAAATTCCGCGGACGCGAAATGGATTACCCCGAAATTGCGCTTGAAGACCTGAAAGAAATTGTGCAGGACCTGATTGACGTTGCGGTGGTGGAAGTTCCGCCCCAAATGGAAGGGCGCACGATGCTTGTAGTGCTTGCTCCCAACAAAGGCGCCGCAAAGAAAAAGGAAAAGGGCGAACGCCAGCCCGAATCCAAATCCGCGGCTTCGTAACATCAATAATCACAGGAGCGCCGCTCCTGAGGTTTTGAAATCAAAAGAAAGGATTATCATCATGCCTCGCAAGTCCACAAAAACGGGCAAGTTCAAGTTGAAGACCCATAAGGCGACTTCCAAACGGTTTCGCCTGACCGGCTCCGGCGTGCTTGTTCGCACCAAAGGCGGCAAAAGCCATTTGCGCCGCAACACATCCGACCGCACCAAAGCGTTGTTCACTGAAACGGTCGCCGTGCAAGGACGCAAGTTTATCAAGCGCATCAAGCGCCTTGCGCCTCACATGGAAAGCTAGCCTTTCCGAAAGTCGTTCAAATTTTTTATTGCGGCTTACGGGTGTACGCAACTGGCATGTCTATCACATGCCGACGCCCGCGAGTTTGCAGGAGGTAAATTAAGAAATGCGTGTAAAAGGTGGTCCGAAAGGACATCTCCGTCACAAGAAAGTTTTGAAGATTACAAAAGGGCAGCGCGGCGCCAAGCACTTTTTGTTCAAGCGCGCCAACGAAGCCATGCTCAAAAGCCTGTGGTACGCGACCCGCGACCGCCGCGTCCGCAAGCGCGACTTGCGCAAATTGTGGATTGCCCGCATCAACGCGGCAGCCCGTTTGAACGGAACAACATACAGCAGGTTGGTCTCCGCGCTCAAAAAGGCAAACATCGAGCTCAACCGCAAAATGCTCGCCGATTTGGCAGTCCGCAACCCGCAGGCGTTTGCCGCCGTGGTTGCCAAAGCCCAGCAGTAATCGCTTTCAACGAACGCAAAAAGTCCCGCCGCAAGGCGGGCTTTTTTTTGTTTATAATCCACCCATGTTTAAGCGATACAAAAAATATATTCTGTGGGGCATTCCGATTTTTGTTTTACTGGCAATCGGGCTGTATCAAACACCGGCGATTAACAGCCGCGTTTCGTGGCGCATCGAAGACGCGCGCGCGCGCATCAAATATTTTTTTAACCCGCCGAGCGAAGCCGTCTTTCAACCGGGCGCGAACAATCAATTTACAATGGATATTGCGATTCAAACCGCGCGCGCGGAAATGCTGCTGACTTTGACTCCCCCCGTCACCGCGACTCCGACTCCGGGTCCAACGGTTACGCCGACCGCAACCTTTCCCCCGCCTCCGCCCGCCGTGAGTTTACCCGACGTCATTTACGTTGACCAGCACAACCGCTGGAATTATTGCGGACCCGCAAACTTGACGATGGCGCTCAACTTTTGGGGCTGGAAGGGAAACCGCGATGACGTTGCCCGCGTCATCAAGCCCGGCTCCAGCGATACGCGCAAAAACTTCATAGACCGCGGCTTGCCTGATAAAAACGTCATGCCGTATGAGATGGTGGACTTTGTTAACGAGCAAACCGAGTTCCGCGCTTTGTGGCGCTACGGCGGAGATTTGGACCTCATCAAACGTTTGATTGCGGCTGGCTTTCCCGTTATTGTAGAAAAGGGATACTACGAGCGCGACGCCAACGGCAAAATTACATGGATGGGGCATTATCTCTTCACCACCGGATACGACGACGCGCGCGGCGTCTTTATTGTTCAGGATTCATATTTGCGCGACAAGCAGCTCAACATCATCGGAAAAAACGCGCTCAGTGATTACAAAATATACGAGGAAGGCTGGCTGGCTTTTAATTACCTTTTTATGGTTGTCTATCCGCCCGACCGCGAAGCCGAAGTAATGACCTTGCTTGGACCATGGGCAAATATGGAGTGGGCAAACCGCCACGCCCTGGAACTCGCCGAGCGCGATATTGCCCGCATCAGCGGCGATGATTTGTTCTTCGCATGGTTCAACAAAGGCACAAGCCATGTTGCCTTGCGCCAATACTTTGACGCGGCAGCCGCCTACGACAAAGCTTTTGAATTGTATGCGAATTGGGACACCAAAGAAAAAGACCGCCCGTACCGCATGATGTGGTATCAAACCGGTCCATACTTTGCTTATTATTACTCCGCCCGTTATGCCGATGTCATCAACCTTGCCAACACAACGCTGAACGAAACCATCTCCACGCCCACGCTGGAAGAATCCCTGCTCTGGCGCGGACGCGCATACTACATGGCAGGTCAAACCCAATTGGCAGTGGAGGATTACCGCGCCGCGCTCAAAGTTCACGTCAATTGGGCGCCCGCCGTGCAAGCATTACAAGACTTGGGATTGCAGCCATGAAGATACTTCACTTCGCCGACGCCCATATTGATATGGCAAATTATGGAAAGCACGACCCGCAAAGCGGGCTGCCTTACCGCGTGTTGGATTTTCTTAAATCATTGGACGCGATTGTAGATACCGCAATTCAAGAAAAGGCGGATTTGGTCATCTTTGCCGGGGACGCATATAAAGACCGCTCGCCCGCGCCGACCTTTCAACGCGAGTGGGGCAAACGCATCATGCGGCTTTCGCAGGCGAAAATTCCCACCCTGCTGCTGATTGGCAATCATGACGTTTCACCGTCCATCGGGCGCGCTCATGCCTTGCAGGAATTTAAGACTTTGCAAGTGCCGTATGTGAAAGTGTTGGACACGCCCGAATTTTTGAAACCAGACCAGTTGTGGAATTTGCCGCTTCAAGTGATTGCCATGCCGTGGATTACCCGCTCGGCTTTCATGGCAAACACGGATGAAACGGACGCATCCGGCGCATATTTGAAAATTGAAGAACGCATCGGCGATTTGGTGGAAGGCTGGCTGGCGGAGGCAGACTCATCCCTGCCGGTGGTGATGACCGCGCACGCTTCCATCGAAGGCGCAAAGTTTGGCGGCGAGCGGCTGGTGATGCTCGGTAATGACCTTGTGCTTTCAGGAAGTTTGGTCAAAAACAAAAAACTGAATTACGTCGCCATGGGACACATTCACAAACCGCAGGATGTGAACGAAGGCTCACAGCCGCCGGTGATTTACCCCGGCTCCATTGAGCGCGTGGATTTTGGCGAAGCAAAGGAAGACCGCTTCTTTATCATTGCGGAGGTGGAGGCGGGCAAAGCGACAAAGGTACAGTGGAGAAAACTTGACACGCGCAAATTCATTGACTGTTGGGTAAAATTGAAAAGCAGCGAAAATATCGCGGGTCAGTTAAAATCCGCGCTGCCCAAGCAGAAAGAAATGGCGGGCGCAATCATCCGCCTTGTTGTTGAATATCCGCGCGAATGGGACAGCCTGATTGACGAGCCCGCGCTGCGAAAAGAAACCGAATCGGCTTTTGAATTTCATCTTGTCAAACGTCCGCACATGGAAACGCGCGCGCGCCTTGGCGCGGGGCAGCTGGTGAGCAGCCTCAGCCCGCTGGATTTGTTCGAGAAGTATTATCATGCCGCAAAAGTGAATGAAGATTTGGAAACCTTAAAAAACCTCGCGCAGCAAATTATTGCATCCGAAGAAGATGACGCTTCATAAGCAATCCAAAATCCAAAATCCAAAGAGGTTGTATGTCCCAGACACATTCAAAATACCGCTGGTTCGTGGTCGTTGTGTTTTTCTTTTTCATGCTGCTGCATCAAACCGACAAGTTGATGATTGGTTCGCTGCAAGTGCAAATTAGCAAAGACTTCAAGATTGATAATACGCAATGGGGGCTGGTCAATTCCGGCGCGTTGATTGTGGCGACCATCTTGTATCCCATTTGGGGATATTTGTATGACCGTTACTCGCGCACCAAACTGCTTTCGCTGGCTTCTTTTATTTGGGGCAGCACCACATGGCTGAATGCAATGGTCCGTTCGTTTGGCGGGTTTCTGGTCACGCGCGCTTCAACGGGCATTGATGATTCATCCTATCCCGGCTTATACACATTGGTTGCGGATTATTTCGGTCCCAACCTGCGCGGAAAAATTTACGGCATTTTGCAACTAGCGCAGCCGATTGGCTATTTGCTGGGGATGATTCTCGCGCTGATGGTCGCCCCCATGCTTGGCGGCTGGCGCCCCATCTTTTTCATCACCGGCGGGCTGGGCTTGGTGATTGCGTTGTTCATTTTCTTTGGCGTGAAAGAAATGCCGCGCGGCAAAGCCGAACCGGAATTTGAAAACATGACAGAGATGCAGACGTTCAAATTTTCATGGGCGGAGGCGCTGGAAATTTTCAAAAAGAAAACCATGTGGTTTATCTTTTTGCAGGGCTTTGTGGGCGTCTTCCCTTGGAATGTGATTACCTACTTTTTCTTTGGATATTTGGAACGCGAGCGCGGCTACGACGCAAACGGCATTTTGTTCACCATGGCGCCGGTGATTCTCATCCTTGCGGCGGGTTATTTTGTGGGCGGCTTTTTGGGCGATATGCTTTTCAAGCGCACGAATAAAGGTCGCATCATCATTTCCAGCGCGGGCGTTTTGCTGGGCGCGTTGTTTATGTATCTCGCAATCACCACGCCCATTGACGCAAAAAATCAATTCTTTATTTTCATGTGTTTGACGGCAATTTTCATGCCGCTTTCTTCGCCGAATGTGATTGCCACCGTGTACGATGTGACCGTGCCGGAAGTGCGCTCCACAGCGCAGGCGATTGAATATTTTGTGGAAAACTTCGGCGCAGCCTCCGCGCCCATTCTCACCGGCTTGATTGCGGATATGTACGACCTTAAAACAGCCATTCTGCTCATTTGTACTGTGGCATGGCTGTTGTGCTTCTTCTTCTATTTAGGCGCGTTGTTCACCATTGACGGGGATACCAATCATCTCCGCAGCCAGATGGCGGAACGCGCAGAAGCGATGTAATATCAAGCAAAGCGCGCCCGTGAAACGCTTTCGCGGGCGCGCTTTTTTGTTTGCCGAAAGGCGGCTCACGAGCGGGACATCCGCTTGAGCGACAGCAAGCCCGCAATGTTAAAGATAACCGCAATCAGCGCTATGTATAAAAAGCCGAAGTTCAGGTAAATGAGGGGGGCAAAGAATGTTCCAATGGCGCGCCCAATCGAATGTCCGGTGACGTTTAGCGCGAGGATGGTGGCGCGCGCGGAGGGGACAAGCTCGGTTACCAATGGGATGTGGCTGACCATGACGTATTCAAACGTAATGTAAAAAAGAAACAAGCCAACCAACGCACCGGTTTGGGTTTGACCAATCAACGGTAAGAGCAGGGACGCCGCCGCGTTGCCGCAAAGCCCAATGGCGAGCGCGAGCGGCTTACCGAGTTTGTCGGTGGTGAAGGCAACCAACCCTTCGCCGCTGAGTTCGGAAATGCCGATGATTGCCGACGCGCCAGCAAGCGCGGCAAGCTTCAACCCGAAAGAATCTTCCAGCCAGACGCCGAACATCATGTTGACCATTTCGTTTGCGGCGCTTGCCCACATGGCAATGGAAATGCCAGCCAGCGCGGGCAGCGATGTGAATACGGCGCGGTATCCGTCGCGGAAGTCGGTCACCGGCGCGTGGTGGGAATCTTCGCGCGGCAGCACGTTCCAAATGATGAGAAATGCCGCCATGCCGAACAAGGCAAGGGCGGGGAAAGGCGCGGACCATCCATACATTCCGATAAGATATGCCATGAACGGCACGCCCGCGATGAATGCCGCCGACCATGCCACTTCTGTAACCGCGAGCGCCGTGCCGCGTTGGTGATATGGGATTCTGTCGCCGAAGTACGCTTGCATGGACGGGTCGAAGATGTATTTGCCAACCATTGCCAGCAACACCGCCGCCGAAAGCGTGTAAAAGTTTGGATACGCCGCAACAATGCCACCCCCGATGATGAAAATTGCCAAGCCAAGCAGCATTCCAAATTTTCTTCCGCGCCGGTCGGCAATGGGCGCAAAAAACGGGCTGGTTGCGCCCAGCAGCGAGCGGGCGGTCATCAGGTACGACATGGTGTTAAGTTCCACGCCCAAGCCGCGCGCAAAGGTGGACAAAAATGGATACACCATCCTGTGTGATGTGTTCAGGATGGTGCGTATGAACATGAAGAGGATGAGTTGGAAACGAAGGCGCAAGACTGGATGATTTATTACTCTATCGAAATCAAGAACTGGTAATGCGGCTGACCGCCTTCCTGTATCTCCACTTCGAGGTTGGAATATTTTTCGCGGATAATATCCGCAATGCGGTGGGCTTCGGCGTGCGGCATGTTTTCGCCGTAGAACAGCGTAATGATTTCATGCAAGTGCGCTTCGGCTTTTTCCAGCAGGTCCAGCACGCCCTGTTCGACGGATTCGGCGGAGATAGCCAGTTTGCCATCCAACAGCCCGATGACCTGCCCGTCGCGGACGGCTACGCCGTCAATTTCCACGCTGCGGGTGGCGATGGTAATCTCGCCGGTTTTGACGTTTTCAATCGCGCTTGTCATTCTTTCCGCCACGTCTTTCACTTCGCCATCCGGCAAGAAGGAAAGCATTGCCGCAAGCCCCTGCGGAACTGTGCGCGTTGGCACCACTTCCACCTGCTTTACGGTCACTTCTTTGGCTTGGTTTGCCGCGAGGATGATGTTTTTATTGTTCGGCAAAATAATCACTTTGTCGGTGGGCAGGTTTTCAAACGAGCTCAAAATATCCTGCGTGGAAGGGTTCATCGTTTGCCCGCCTTCCACCACTGCCGCCGCGCCGAGACTGGCGAAGATGCGGCTAATCCCATTGCCCGGCGAAACGACCACCACCGCAATGTTACCCGGCTCTACTGCGCCAAATTGAATTTTTCCGCCTTTGCTTTTTTGAATGTCATCCATTTGCGCGAGCAGGTTTTCAATGGCAACTTTGGTCACCGTGCCAATGCCCATGATGTAATCAATCGGCTCGTAACGCTTTTCCGTGGGGACGTGAATGTGCATTCTATACATGCCTTCGCCTTCGCCCACTTGAATGGATGTGCCCATTTCTTCCAATTTGGTGTAGAACGTTTGCAAATCCAACTCGCCGGTTGGCACAAAGTCCACCACCACTTCATAATCCTGCCCTTCTTCCACTTCTTCCATCGCGCCCTGCAAATTCATTGCGGAAAGCGGCTGCACGTTCATGGTTGGCGTTTCCAAAGATTCGCCGTACACATAGCGCAGCATTCCTTCAAGGATGAAGTACAAGCCCTTGCCGCCCGAATCCACCACGCCGGCTTGTTTGAGAACGGGCAGCAGTTCCGGCGTTTTCTTGACGGCTTCATCCGCGGCTTTCACTGCCACTTCGAGGATGTCAATCGCGTCTTTTGCTTTGCTCAGGGCTGCCTCTGCCGCGTTGGCGACTTCTTTAATGACGGTCAAAATTGTCCCTTCCACCGGGCGCACGACTCCTTTGTAGGCGGTATCGCGCGCTTCGCCAAGCGCTTTTACAAACGCTTCCTTATCCAACACGGATTTTTCATGCACGCCGCGCGCAAACCCGCGCAGAATTTGGCTGGTGATGACGCCGGAGTTTCCGCGCGCGCCCATTAATGCGCCTTTGGAAACAGCCGCAGCCATTTCGCTCAGGCTGCGCGTCCCCATGTCTTTGATTTCATTCCATGCGGCTTGCATGGTGAGAGTCATGTTCGTGCCGGTGTCTCCGTCGGGGACGGGAAAGACATTCAGGGCGTTGACGGTTTCTTTGTTGGTGCGCAGCCAGGTGACGCCCGCGTCTATCAGGCGCTTCATGGCTTGCCCGTCAATTGGCTGTTTGCGAAGTTTTTCCACGCGCGCGGTATCCATTGCCATGGGGGTATCTCCTAATCCTCATTGCTCACGCGCAGCCCCGCCACATGCACGTTGACAGAATTCACATGAAGTCCAAGCGCTTTTTCGACGTGAAAGCGCACGGTATTTGCCACGCTTTGCGCCACCGAGTTGATGCGCGTGCCAAATTCCACGATGATGTTGATGTCAATGTCAATCTTGTCTTCTTTATAGCGGACGGTGATTCCGCGCGAAGGTTCGCGGGTAATGGTGGAAACAATGCCGTCCGCAAGGTTTTTTGGCGCAAGCCCCACCACGCCGTAGGATTCGACAGTGGCGTAATATGCAATGGTCGCCACCGCGTTTGGCGAGATGTGAATCGCGCCCAGATTTGTTGTTTCGTCGCCCATGGTTTTCCTCATTTCAAAGTCTTTTCGTTTATCATTTTAACATCTTATCTTGAAGTTGGTTGCGTTCTATGGTAAAATTCCGCGCCTTCAAAAAGGCATTGTTTGGCAATCATTGTACGGAAAGGAAGTTCACTCTCATGGCTAAGTGTAACCACTGCGGAAAAGCAACCACCTTCGGGCATAATCGTTCATTCTCCCAACGCGCGACCAACCGCACGTTCAAACCCAACCTGCAAAAGGTTTCGGTGATGGAGAAGGGCCGCCTGGTGAAGAAGACACTGTGCGC
>DAOTZP010000445.1:0-2994 GCA_034434265.1 Anaerolineales bacterium
CCGAACTGGTCATTGTGGGGGAGGAGATTATGACCACCCGCGGAGAGCTCCTCGCCGCCTTTGTGCGCGAACTTGTGCCGCCCAACCTTTCCCCGCAAGAGACCATCCGCATTTTGCGCGAACAGGGCGCGTTTATCAGCGTTTCGCACCCGTTCGACGGGATGCGTAAAGGCGGATGGCGGGAATCGGACCTGCTTGATATTCTTCCGCTGGTGGATGCGATTGAAGTATTTAATTCGCGCTGTATGCGCCCGCAATTCAACACCCGCGCGCGGCAGTTTGCCGGGCAGCACAATATTCCCGGCACGGCAGGCTCCGACGCGCACACTGCGTTTGAGGTGGGCAGAGCCGTTTTGCTGACGGAGCCGTTTGAAGACGCCGAAGGCTTGCGGCGCGTGATTCGCCGCGCAAACATTCAAGCCAAGCCTTCCCCGTGGTGGGTTCATCTCTTTTCGCGCTACGCTTCTTCACGAAAAAAATCCAAAAATCTTGACATTCGCTTTTAGCCGTGATAACCTTGCAGCACGTGCCGGTTCACCTTTGATAGTGAAAGATGGACGGGCATAAATTTTTCTCTGCAGGAGTAGTAAAATGTCAGAACGTTATATCGGAACCGTCAAGTGGTTCAATGCGACCAAAGGCTACGGCTTTATTGGGCGCGACGACAATCAAGGCGAAGATGTGTTTGTTCACTTCACCGCGATTCAAACCGAAGGCTACCGCAAGTTGGAAGCCGACCAAAAAGTGGAATTTTCCATTGAAAACGGACCGAAAGGACTGCAGGCAGCGGACGTAAAGCCGCTTTCGTAACATCACCATTCACGAACTTACAAACAGGGCTGCAAAATGCAGCCCTGTTTTATTTTGAAGATTATGCGTGTTTGTTTAACTTTGTGTGAATTTTTTTGCTGCTTTTATACACGGCGAGAAATGCCGCAAATATCTCGTCATATCTTTTTCGATTTTCAGCGTTGGGCATGAACGTATGTTGAATTTTCACCCGCGAGCCGATTTCATTGTAATTCAAAATTCCCATTCCCGCCGCCGCAAGCAAAGCCGCCCCGCGCACATTCACCTCAATTGGGTTTTGTATTTGGCGAATGGGACGGTTCAACACATCCGCCATAATCTGACACCACAAAGCAGACTTTGCCCCGCCGCCGACCATGTTGATTTCTTTCACAGGGCGTTTGATGAATTGCTCAACGTAATGCAGCAGCCAGCGCGAGTTATATGCCACGCCTTCCAAAACCGACCTGACCATATCGGCGCGGGTGGAACTTAAAGAGAGATTGTAGAACCCGCCGCGCACAAGGTGGTCATCCACCGGGGTCCGCTCGCCGTACAGCCAGGGGGTGAAGATGAGCCCGCCGCTTCCGGCGGAGGCGCGTTCGGCAACTTTATCCAGCCGTTGGTATGCGTCTGCGGGTTTTTCTCCCAGCGCGAGTTCGTCCTGCGGGTAGAGAATTTTATCGCGGAGATATTGCAGGCATCCGCCCGCCGTTTCCTGCTCGTTGGTAAGCAAATACCTGCCGGGAATGGCGGAAGGCAGCGAAGCCATGTTGTGAAACAAATCGGTTTTTTTGTAGGGAAGATGGCAAATGAGCCAGCTGGACGTGCCGATATACAAATGCGATTCGTAATCCTTCACCGCCCCCGAACCCACCGCCGCGGAGTGAACGTCGGGCGAGCCCATAAAAACTTGCGCATCTTCGCGCAAGCCCCATGCGTTTGCAATGCCGGGCAGCAGAGTCCCCAACCGCGAGTTGGCAGGTTTAAGGTCGGGGAGTTTGGCGCGGTCTATGCCCGTTAATTTCAGCAAGCCGTCGTGATACGTCACGTTTTGAATGTTGCGGTTGTCCGTCACCCAATGCAAAATGATGGAGTTGTACGACGCGGCGAATTTTCCCGTTAACAGCAAACCGATGTAATCCACCGGTTCGAGAAATTTATAAGCGCTTTGATAAATTTCGGGTTTTTCGTGTTTAAGATACAGAATATGCGCGGCGGGGTCCTTGCCCGAATTGCCCGGCGCGCCGCCCGTCAGCCGAATCCAGTTGAGGATTTTTGCCAGCCCGTAGCCTTCCACTTTGGGAAAGCCCTCCGCCATTTTGTGAATGTAAGGCGCGCCGCGTGAATCCATCCAGATGATGGCGTTTTCAATCGCGTTTCCTTGCGCGTCCACCGCCACCGTGCCGGACCATTGCGCGGTTGTGCCGATGGCAATGATGGTGTCGGCTGGGACGAGTTGTTTTGCAAGCAGACGTTTTGCGGCTGTGTCAATAGCGTTCCACCACGCGGCGGGAGATTGCTCCGCGCCGCCGTTGGGCAGCAGGTGAACGGGCGTTTCTTCAAACTCGCTGGCGACCAGCTCGCCCTGCGCGGAAAACAGCGCGACCTTTGGTCCCGATGTGCCGAGGTCAATGGCGAGGATGTATTGTTCTGCGGACATGGATTGTCACACGCCTTCCACGACGACCATGTTTGTCTTTGCGTATTTGTGACGCAAGGCGCGCGCGGGCGCGTACTCTTCCGAGTGCAGCCATTTCTTTGCTTGTTCAACATTGGGGAATTCGAGAATCACCAGCCGTTTTGCCTGCCATTCGCCTTCGAGCGTTTCGTTCTTTCCGCCGCGCGCAATGTATTTGCCGCCGTACAATTTCACTGCCGCAGGCGCAAGCGCAATGTATTCTTTATAACCTTCGGGGTCGGTTACTTCAATATCAACAATCACATAAGCGGACATTGGGCAATCTCCTTAACACTGATATTACGCGGCAAGCGCGAGTATAAAAACAACCATGATGAAATCAATAAACGAAGATGTTTTATCTTTGTCCATCTCTGTTTATCATGGCAAATCATTGCTTAAGGATAATAATTAACGCAAGTTGCGACCTTCAAAAGGGAAGAAGGATGTTGCCTGTTTTGAACCGCCGAGACGCAGAGGGCGCAGAGTTTTTAATGAATTTCTCCGTGTCCTCCGCGCCTCTG
>DAOTZP010000446.1:0-2915 GCA_034434265.1 Anaerolineales bacterium
CCCATGCCCCCAACCCTTTACCTCATTGACGGACACGCACTAGCCTATCGAATGTACTTTGCCCTCACAGCGGGCGGAAGCAGTCAGCGCTGGCAAACCTCCAAAGGCGAGCCGACGGCGGGCGTGTATGGCTTCGCGCGCGAGCTCGTCCGCGTGCTGGAGCAGGAAAAGCCTGAATATCTTGCCGTTGCGTTTGACGTGGGCAAAACCTTCCGCGATAACATCTTCCCCGAATACAAAGCCACGCGCGAAAAAATGCCCGATGACTTACGCTCGCAAATTGAGCGCATTCGCAGGATGGTGGATTTGTTCAACATCCCGCGCCTTGAAATGGAAGGCTACGAAGCCGACGACGTGCTGGGAAGCGTGGCGCGGCTTGCAATGGAAAAAGGTCTTGGCGTAAAAATTATTACGGGCGATAGAGACCTGCTGCAACTCGTCAACGAAAGGACGGCGGTCTATCTCGCGGGCGATGACCAGACCTACATCACCGATGAGGACGTGGTCAAAAAACTCGGCGTGCGTCCCAATCAAGTGGTGGATTACAAAGCCATCGTCGGCGACGCTTCCGATAACATCCCCGGCGTGAAGGGCGTGGGCGAAAAAACCGCAATCGGTCTGCTGCAAAAATTCGGCACGCTGGACGCAATTTACGCCAACCTTGACCAAGTGGAAAAACGCTGGAAGACCAAACTCGAAGAGGGCAAAGAATCCGCGTACATGAGCTATGACCTCGCGCGGATTCGCACCGACTTGAACATTCACTTTGACTTTGAACACGCCAAAGTCGCGCCCTTTGATTCGTCCGCGCTGGAAGAATTTTTTAAGGAAATGGAATTCCGCAGCCTGCTGAATAAAATCCCCCTCATTCGCGGGGACGCGCCGACGGTGGAAGTTAAACCTGCGAAAACGAAGAGTGGACAACTCTCGATGTTTGCCAATGAGCCCGCCGCCTTTATGATTCAAAAATCGAATCTCAACGTGACGGTTGTGGACGACGAGGAAAAACTCGCGGCGCTGGCGGGGGAACTCTCTGAGGCGGCGATGATTTCATTCGATACGGAGACCACCTCCACCGAAGAGATGAGCGCGGAGCTGGTCGGTATCTCGCTTTCCATTAAAGAAGGCGCGGCATATTACATCCCGGTCGGGCATACATCAGGAAAAAATCTTGACTTAAAGAAAGTCATTGCCGCGCTGAATCCCTCCATGACGAATCCAAAAATCGGCAAGGTGGCGCACAACGCGAAGTACGACTACATCATGCTGGCGAAGCATGGCTTGGTTGTCTCACCGCTGACCTTTGACACCATGCTTGCGGAATTTATCGTGGACCCGTCCTCGCGAAACATGGGGCTTAAAAATCTCGCCTTTGCGCGGCTGGGCGAAGAGATGACGCACATCGAAGAATTGATTGGCAAAGGCAAAAAGCAAATCAGCATTGCGGATGTGGCGGTTGAAGCGGCGGCGGCTTACGCGGGCGCGGATGCGGAACACACGCTGCGCCTCGTGCCGATTATGCAAAAGGAATTGAAGCGCGTGAACGGCGAAAGTTTATTGTATGAGATTGACCTGCCGCTTACGCCCATCCTTGCGGATATGGAAATGGAAGGCGTTCTGCTTGATGTGCCGTTCTTTAAGAAGTTTTCGGAGAAACTCGCGGCGCGCATTGCGGAGATTGAAAAACAAATTTTTGACCTCGTTGGCAAGCAGTTCAACATCAACTCCACGCAGCAACTTTCGGATGTGCTGTTTGTTCACCTGCGGCTGGACCCGCCCGACAAAAGCAAAAAAACCGCCAGCGGACATTACTCCACGGCGGCGGACGTGCTGGAATTTTTACGCGGCAAACATCCCGTAGTGGATTTGATTTTGGAAAACCGCGAACTCTCGAAAATAAAATCAACGTATGTGGACGCGCTGCCCGCCGCAATAGACCCGAAGACCGGGCGCGTGCATACCTCCTACAATCAAGTGGGCGCGGTGACGGGACGCCTCTCTTCCATAAACCCGAACTTGCAGAATATTCCCATCCGCACCGAAGAAGGACGCCGCGTGCGAAACGGCTTCATTGCGGATAAGGGAAATGTGCTGCTCTCGGTGGATTATTCGCAAATTGAACTTCGCATTGTCGCGCACATGGCGGGCGATGAAACCATGCTCGCCGCCTTCCGCGCGGGCGAGGATATTCACGCCACCACCGCCGCCGCCATTTACGGCGTGGCGTTGAGCGAAGTCACCAAAGACATGCGCCGCCACGCAAAGGCGATTAACTTCGGGCTGATTTACGGCATGTCGGCTTTTGGTCTTACGCGCTCGACGGAACTCACGCTGGCGGAAGCGGACGCTTTTGTAAAAACATATTTTCAAAAATTTCCCGGCGTTAAAAAATATTTGGATGAAACGCGCAAGCTCGCGGCGGCACAAGGCTATGTGGAAACACTGTTGGGGCGGCGAAGGTATTTCCCCGCCTTGCAGGGAAAACTCAACCCGCAGTTAAAAAACCGCGAAGAGCGCGAGGCGATTAATGCCCCCGTGCAGGGAACGGCGGCGGATATTATGAAGCTCGCCATGCTGAAAATTCCATCCGCGCTTAAAGCATCGGGTTTGAAAGGCAAAATGCTCCTGCAAGTGCATGATGAATTGGTGCTGGAAGTGCCGGAAAAGGAATTGAGCGAAACCGCGCATGTCGTTCAAGAGACAATGGGCGGCGCCTACCCGTTGAGCATCCCGCTTTCCACCGAAGCGCGCGCGGGCAAAAGCTGGGGCGAGATGGAAGTGTTATAACGCGGCTTAAGTAAATTAACTCAAGTTGCCGCCTTCAAAAGGGAAGAAGGATGTTGCCTGTTTTGAACCGCCGAGACGCAGAGGGCGCAGAGTTTTTAATGAATTTCTCCGTGTCCTCCGCGCCTCTG
>DAOTZP010000447.1:0-1621 GCA_034434265.1 Anaerolineales bacterium
ACGGAGAAATTCATTAAAAACTCTGCGCCCTCTGCGTCTCGGCGGTTCAAAACAGGCAAAATCCTTCTTCCCTTTTGAAGGTGGCAACTTGCGTTAAATAAGATTGCGCCTGTGAATTACGCGGCATAAACCACCTGTGCCGTGCGGAGAATTTCGCGCCGCCGATACGGGTTGCGGAGTCCTTCTTTTGCCACCAAATCCACGCGGCGTTTGAATATATCCTGTAGTTCGATTTTCATATCTGCCAGCTCAAACAGCCCAATCTGCGCTTTGGGGTGAATGCTGACCAGCACGTCAATATCGCTGTCGGGACGGAAATCATCCCGCAGTACGGAGCCGAACAGCGAAAGCTCGTTGACGTTCCAACGGCGGCAAAACTCGGCAATTCGTTTGCGTGGAATTCTGAACTTCCTGCGTTTCATGCTTTTATTTTACCGTGATTCGCATCCCGCGAATACAAGGCTTGCCGCCTCTTTTCCCCGGTTCAATTGTAGTGATGTCTTTGAACTGATAAAGATTTCCCGCTACGCTTGCGCGCTGGCGCAAATGTCGCTCAAAACGACAATCGAGTATGTTATTTCCGATAATGTTTATTCTATTACCCACCTTTTATAAAAATCTCGGAGGTCCCGCCAGCCTCCGAGATTTTATATGTCAAAACCCAAGTTCTTTCACCAATTCGTGGTCGCTCTTCTTTCCTTTGCTTCCCAACAATTCCTTCCAAAATTTGTCGTCATACCTTCTTGATTTCACCGGCAGCGGCATGGGAACGCCCCAGCCGAGCAGCAGCGCTTCCTCTTTGGGCTGCAAACGCGCCAGCATACCGCGCAATGAATCTTTCCCCGAAAGCCCGGAAAGCACGGCTTGAATATCCAAGTCATCGCCCAGCCAGCCGCTGATTCTTGTCCCCAGTTGCGACATGACTTCATCATAAATCTGTGAGGGACGCTGGTCCACAATCAACAGCGTCACATAATACTTTCGCAGCTCGCGGGCGATGGTCGCAAACGTGGTTTGCGCCGCCATTTCACGGTTGAGCAGTTTATGCGCTTCTTCGACGACGATAATCAACGGGCGCGGTTCGCCCTTTCCGTGCGCGCGGAACTCGTTGGTCTTCTTTTCCCACGCCGCGCGAATTTTGCGCGTGAGCAGGTTTGAAACGAGCAGATAATCCAGGTCGCTTTCGTTTTCGCCGAACGATAACACCACATGCTTGCCCGCTTCAAGGGAATTGATGATTTGCGTCACACTGTCCGCGGCGGGCGTTTCCACAATGTAATGCTTGTTGAACAAGCGGCGCAGTTTATCGTGCAGCGCTTCCGCAGCCATCACATTCACGCCGTTTGCATTTGCCCACGCCGCCACGCTGTCGGGATGCGGCACGCGCTTGATTTTTCCCTTGTCGTCTTCCACTTCCACTTCTTCGCGGGTCATTTTTCGGAACGCCGCAAACCAATCCTCGCGGAAGGTGTTATACAGCGCATTCAAAACTGTCGGCGTAGTGTCGCGCAGATTCAATTCACGCGAGAGCATTTCAATATCGCTGGATGAAATATCCGACATGCCAATTTCAAGGTTAAAGTCCGGCTGGTGTGAATGGCGAATCATTGCGCCTGCTCCC
>DAOTZP010000448.1:0-4559 GCA_034434265.1 Anaerolineales bacterium
ACGGAGAAATTCATTAAAAACTCTGCGCCCTCTGCACATCGGCGGTTCAAAACAGGCAACATCCTTCTTCCCTTTTGAAGGCGGCAACTTGCGTTAAATTATCATCTTTCCATAAGGAAGTTTTTGTAGAATAAGAGAGTCTTTATTGGTATAAACAGGAGAGATGCTATGACCAACCCATATAAATCCGTCCCCGTTCGTTCTTATGAAATTACGCCAAAGGATGCGTACCTTTCGCGGCGCGATTTTATCAAAGCCAGCGGGCTCGTTGCGGGAAGTTTGGCTCTTGCCTCGTGCGCCGCTTCGCCTGCGGAAGAAGAAACGCCCGCAAAAGTGATTCCGCCGTCCAATAAAACGGACGAGCTTGGCGGCGCGGTGAACACATTTGAGGATATTACCAACTACAACAACTTTTACGAATTTTCCACCGACAAGCAGGAAGTGGCAAAACTCGCGCGCGGATTCACCACCTCGCCGTGGACGGTGGAGGTGGGCGGCTTGGCTGCCAACCCCAAAACCTTCGGTGTGGAAGATTTGCTAAAACTCTTCCCGCAGGAAGAACGCATTTACCGCCTGCGCTGCGTGGAAGCGTGGAGCATGGTCATCCCGTGGAACGGCTTTCCACTGGCGAAACTGCTTGAAGTTGTGCAGCCCACTTCGGATGCAAAATACGTCCGCTTTGAAACGGTCTTTCGTCCCGAAGAAATGCCCGGACAAAAAAGCCCGTTTTATCCGTGGCCCTATCAGGAAGGCTTGCGGCTGGATGAAGCCATGAACGACCTGACTTTGCTGGCAACGGGCTTATACGGCGAAATGGATGTGCCGCAAAACGGCGCGCCGATTCGCCTTGTGGCGCCGTGGAAGTATGGATTCAAATCCATCAAATCCATTGTTAAGATTGAGCTGGTTGCCGAAGAGCCTGCCACGTTGTGGAGCTCCATTCAAGGCAATGAATACGGCTTTTATGCCAATGTCAACCCGAATGTGGACCATCCGCGCTGGTCGCAGGCAAGTGAGCGCCGCATTGGCGAGCTGACCCGCCGCCCGACTCTCATGTTCAATGGCTACGGCGAACAGGTGGCGCACTTGTACGCAGGAATGGATTTGAGCGTGTACTATTGATGAAAAAATTCACCCCGCTTCAAATTGCCGTTCATCTTTACGCATGGTCGGCAATTTTGCATCTTGTGTTTGATTTGCTTTTGGGCAATCTTTCCGCCAACCCGATTCAAGATTTGGAGCAGCGCACGGGACGTCATGCCGCGACTTTGCTTTTGCTCTCGCTTGCCTGCACGCCGCTGAACACCCTCTTCAAGTGGAGCGAGCTCATCAAACGCCGCCGCGCTTTGGGGTTGTACGCGCTGATGTACGCGGCGATTCACGTCATCATCTACGCCGATTTGGATTACGGCTTGGCGTGGAGTTTGATTGCCAAAAACATTCTCGAAAAGCCGTACATCATCGTCGGCGCAATCGGTTTCTTTTTGATGATTCCGCTCGGCGCGACATCCTTTGATATTTGGAAAAAACGTCTCGGCAAAAATTGGAAACGCCTGCATCAGATGGTTTACCTCATCGCCCCGCTGGTCATTTTGCACTACGCATGGAGCAAAAAGGGCGACCTGTTTAACCTGCAAGGCGATGTGCTTCGCCCCGCAATATATGGACTCGTCCTCCTCATTTTCTTCATCTTCCGCATCCCTGCCGTGCGGCGGGCGCTTGCTTCACTTAACCCGCTGCGCCGCGTTCAAGGTCAGGCTGCGCCAGCCCGCGAATGAAGAGCATGATACCGCGCGTTGAGAAAAAAATTTTAGATTCAGAACTTGCGCAAAACCTCCGCAATTTGAAGGCGGACCGCAGATTGCAGTCTGCCGTCGGCGGTTAATGCCCGAAAAAGTGATGATTTTGCGCAATCTCAAAGATTATTGAAAAAGAAAGGCTATAATTTCACTCATGGCTCCCAAGAAAAAAAATCCCCCTGTAATTGAAGAAATGGAAGAGGCAATCGAACAAACCTCTTTCGATGATGAGTATGTAACTTTTAAGACCTCGCATTTTTACGCCGTGCTGGTTGTGCTGGCTTTTGGGCTGGGCTTGCTGGCGGGTTATGCGGTGTGGGGCAAATCCACGCCGACCATTGTGCAGCAGGTTGCTCCCGTCCCAACCGCTGTGCCGACGCGCGTGCCTGTGGTGTATGACATTGAAACCGAGGGCTTTCCCTCACGCGGTCCGGAAGATGCGCCCATCACGATTGTTGAATTTAGCGATTATCAATGCCCGTTTTGCTACCGCTGGCGAATGCAAGTGCACGACCAGCTGATGGCGGAGTATCCCGGCAAAATTCGCTTTGTCTTTCGCAACTTCCCCCTCTCCTTTCACCAAAATGCGTTTGGCGCAGCCGAAGCCGCCTTGTGCGCCGGTGACCAAGGGAAGTATTGGGAATATCACGACATTTTATTTGACAACTACAACATGCTAAACGACCAGACCGGCAAGGTGCTTGGCGTGGCGGATTATTCTTCTTTTGCATCCGGCTTGGGTATTGACACAGCCGCGTTTGAAACATGCATGACGGAACGCAAATACAAGGACTTTATTGAAGCCGACATGCAATACGCCGCCATGCTCCCGCCCGATAACGGTGAAGCGGCGGTTGGCGGCACGCCCACCTTTTTTGTCAACGGACACCGCTTGGGCGGCGCGTACCCCATTGAATACTTCCGCGAAATTATTGACGCGGAACTGGCAAAGTTGGAATAGACTTCTTGCGAATTTGTTTCAATTACTGTATCAGTCTTGATTTTATTGCGGCGATTGCTCCGCGTACTTCCCGCACGCGCAGCATCAGCAGACCTGCAAAATATACGCCGCCGCCAAGCAGCACGCCCGCCGGAACAAGAATCCATACGCTTAAGTTTTTTCCAAATTCAAGCAAGCCAAATATTGCCAGCCCCATTGCCAATGCCGAAGCCAGCGCGGGAATTGCGCCGCGCAAAATGTGACCGCCTTCGATTCCGCGCAATCGCTTGCGCATGACGATAAACAGCGCGGATGCTTCCAGCGCGGTGGCAAGCGAGTTCGCCAATGCCAGCCCGCCGTGCGGCATCCAGCCGATGGAGTCAAACCATCTTGCAAACATCACGCTGAACAGAATGTTCAACGCCATGGCAGCTGTGCCGATGATGACGGGCGTTTTGGTATCGTGCTGAGCGTAAAAGGCGCGCGTCAAAACCTCCATGATGGAATGTCCCAACATGCCCGCCGCATACCAAAGCAGCGCCCACGCCACAATTTGCACGGCGCGCGCGTCAAACTCTCCGCGCTGGTAAAGCAATGAGACAATGGGAACGCGGAGCAAAATCAACCCGAGACTGGCGGGCATGGCAAGCAGAATCACCCCGCGAATGGATGCGGCAAGCGAAGCGCGCATTTCATCCTGCTGACCGAGCGCGTGCTGCGCGGAGAATGTCGGCATGGCGGCAATGGCAACCGATTGGGCAATCACCGCCTGCGCCATGAGCATTAAAGAAAACCCGTAATACAAACCGGTCACGCTTCCGCCCGCCATTTGCGAGGCAAGCCATGTGTTCACCCAAAAGTTTAATTGCACAATTGCCACGCCAATCAAACGCGGACCCATGAGGGTGACGACTTGAATGAAATTGGAATCGCGGTAATTAAAGAAAAGTTTCCAGTAACCAGTAATCAGTGACCGTTGCGCGGCGAGCAGTTTGAAGAGAGAGGGAATTTGCACGGCAAGGTAAAGAAACGCACCAATCACCACGCCCCATGCCAGCCCGTGAATGCCCATGAAGGGGGAAAGGACAACCGCGCCAAAAATGATTCCAATTTGGTAAAGCGCGGAAGTTAATGCGGGAATCAAAAAAATTTGATGCGCGTTGAGAATCCCCACAATCAAACCGCCAATGCCGAATAAAATCGGCGAGATGAGCTGGATGCGCAGCAGTGAAACGGTCAGCGCAAACAGGCGCGGGTCGGCGGCAAGACCGGGGGCAAGCGCGTAGCGGACCACTTGCGGCGCAAATAAAGCAACCAGTGCGGCAAGCAGGCTGAGGGTAAGCGCAACCGCGCTGGCAATTGAAAAGGCAAGCCGCCATGCCGTGTCTTTTTCCTCTTTGGCGAGCAGCCCGGTAAATGTGGGGATGAACGCCGAGCCAAGCGCGCCGCCCGCAATCAAAAGAAAAAGCGTTTCGCTGACGCGGTTGGCGGCAAAAAAGGCGTCGAGCTGCGGCGATGCGCCGAAGGTGTTGGCGACCACCACGCCGCGAATCAAACCTGTGATTTGACCAAGCAAAATGGCAATCATCACCGTGCCTGCGGCGCGGGCAATTTGTTTGTTGGATTCTGTCATGGGGCGCGATTATACTCGTATAATTTGGTTCGCTGATTTTTTCGATTCTTGAAGTAGTTCGCCAAATGTTATTTTTAACGCAAGTTGTCACCTTCAAAAGGGAAGAAGGATTTTGCCTGTTTTGAACCGCCGATGTGCAGAGGGCGCAGAGTTTTTAATGAATTTCTCCGTGTCCTCCGCGCCTCTG
>DAOTZP010000449.1:0-13748 GCA_034434265.1 Anaerolineales bacterium
TGAATTTATGATTTTCACGAATGTCCACTCCGCCATCGTGGACCCGAAAAACTTCGACCCGAAATCCATGTTTGAGTTTAAGGGCGGTGTGTGCGTCATTCCGCCAAACTCGTTTGCGCTGGCGCGCACGGTGGAATACTTCCGCATTCCCCGCAAGGTTTTGACCGTTTGTCTGGGAAAAAGCACATACGCGCGCTGCGGCTTGATAGTGAACGTAACGCCCTTTGAACCGGAATGGGAGGGCTTTGTCACGTTGGAAATTTCCAACACCACGCCGCTGCCCGCGAAGGTGTACGCCAATGAAGGCTTGGCGCAGGTTTTGTTCTTTGAAGCGGACGAAGAGTGCGAAGTTTCTTATGCCGATAAAAAAGGCAAATACCAAAAGCAACAATCCATTGTATTGCCGCGCTTGTAAGCAGTAACCCGCCCCGCTCTGCGATAAAAAGAGCAGGGCGGGTTTTTTCTTGCTCCCAACAAACGTAAATTTGCAACCAATTCTTCCTTTCCGCGTAGATAAACTTAAGGCTTCTTTTTGCTGCCGAAACGTTATACACTGATATCAAAGGAGAATTGAATATGTCAAAACAAGGTCGCACGCAGTTGGTCTTGGGCGTTTTATTGATTGCCCTCGGCGCATGGTTTTTGTTGGATAAAACAAACCCGCAGTTGACGGAGGCGTTTTCCAAATATACTGAATGGCCCTTTAATATGTTCCTGATTGGCGGCGCAATTTTGGTCATTGGCTTGGCAACCGGTCAGCCCGGCATGGCTGTTCCGGCGGCAATTGTGGCTGGCATTGGCGGAATTTTTTATTATCAAGACTTGACCAAAAATTACGACTCATGGTCCTACATGTGGACGCTTATTCCGGGCTTTGTCGGTTTTGGCACGCTGATTGCCGGATTACTTGGGGAGCATCCCGGACGTAGCATCAGGCATGGCTTGAAGTTAATGGTCGTCAGCTCGGTCTTGTTCCTTGTTTTCGGTTCTTTGTTGGGCGACCTTGCCCTGCTTGGTAATTACGGTCCGCCCATTTTGCTCATCTTGCTTGGGTTATGGGTGCTGGGCAGCGGCATTTACCGCACTTACAAGAATCAAAATGAAGAATGACATGCCCTAACTTTTTAACGGCTGTCCATATTGTTTTAGCACATTCACAAGGTCGCTGATTTGAATGGGTTTGCTCAGGTAATCATCCATTCCGGCTTCAAGGCAGGCTTCTCGGTCGCCTTGCATGGCGTTGGCGGTCATGGCAACGATGCGCGGCTGCATGTTCACCGGCATTTTACGGCGGATTAAGCGCGTGGCTGCCAAGCCGTCCATTTCGGGCATTTGCACGTCCATTAAAATCAGGTCATAATGCTGGCGTTCCAGCGACTGTATCACTTCCAATCCATTTGCGGCAATATCAATGCGGTATCCCATTTTTTGCAGCAGTCGCGCGGCTAATTTTTGGTTGATGACGTTATCTTCGGCGAGCAAAATTTTGGTTGGATAACGCGCCGCCAAATCCGATTCAAAGTGCGTCTCAACCGGCGTTCTTCTTTTTTCTGCGGGCTGCTGTATTGAAAGCACGTTTAGAATGGCGTTATACAGGCTCGACTGTTTGACCGGCTTCGTTAAAAAAGCGGAAAAGTTTGCGGTTTGTCCCGGGTCGCGCCAGCCGAGCGATGTGAGCATGATTAATGGCATTTGATTTCCAATTGCGCGGATTTCGTTTGCCAATGTTACACCGTCCATTTCCGGCATGTGCATATCCAAAATTCCGATGCTGTATTTATCGCCGCGTTTGAGGGTTTCCAGCGCGTCAAGCGGGTTGGCAAAGTCCACCGGCTGCATTCCCCAGGATTGCGTCTGCAAGGTGAGAATGCGGCGGTTGGTTTTGTTATCGTCCACGATTAAGATTGGCAAACCGGTCAACTCCACAGGGATGACTTGTTTGGCTGCGCTGGGCAGTTCAGCCGCCTGTGTTTGAATGGTAAAGTGGAAGGTTGAGCCAGCGCCTTCCTGACTTTCCGCCCACATCGTTCCGCCCATTAGTTCGCTTAATTTTTTGCTGATAACCAAGCCAAGCCCCGTGCCGCCGTATTTGCGCGTGGTGGAAGAATCCACTTGCGAGAAGGATTGAAAAAGCAAATTCATCCGGTCTTTGGGGATGCCGATGCCCGTATCGCGGACATAAAAATGCAGGGTAAGTTGGTTCGGCTGGCTGTTTTTTTCCACCTCCACATGCGCCACCACCTCGCCCTGTTTTGTGAATTTCACCGCGTTGCTGAGCAGGTTGACCATAATCTGCCGCAGGCGGGTGACGTCTCCCATGATGACTTCCGGCACATCCGGCTCAATAATGCAGCCGATTTCCAGCCCGGTTTCCGCCGCTTTGAGGGCAAGCAAATCCACCGCGGATTCAAGGCAATCGCGCAAATCAAACGGCTGGTTTTCGAGGTCAAGTTTACCCGCTTCGATTTTTGAAAAATCCAATATGTCGTTGATGATGGTGAGCAGCGCGTCGCTGCTGTTGCGGATGGTTTCGGCGTACTCCCGCTGTTCGTCGCTCAATTTTGTGTCAAGCATTAATCCGGACATGCCGATGATGCCGTTCATCGGCGTGCGGATTTCATGACTCATGCTTGCCAAAAACGCGCTTTTTGCGCGCGAGGCGTCCAGCGCTTGGTCGCGGGCAATGGCAAGTTCCTTGCTGGCGGCATCCAGTTTGTTTCTTTCTTCTTCCAGTTCTTTTGTGCGTTCTTTGACTTTGGCTTCAAGCGTTTCGTACAGTTCGCGCAGATGGGTGGTCATGCTGTTGAAGTTTTCCGTCAGTTCTGTGACTTCATCGCGCACAAGGATGACCTTGACGGGGACTTGCTGGGTTAAATCACCCTCGCTGACTTTGCTGGTTGCCTGCGCCAGCGTGGTGAGCGGGCGCGCAATGCTGTACACAACGCCAATGCCAAAAATCAGGCTGGTGATGGCTATGATTAACGAGAATACAATCAAGCTGGTTTGAATATCACGCCGTATTTGCGTAAAATTGCTCATCGGCTCCGCCACCAATAACGTGCCTTTGGCTTCTCCGTCAATGATGAGCGGGTGGGCAAGCAGGCGGTATTGCATGTTTTCACTGTCCACGATGGTTGTGGATGATATTTCCCCGTCCGCCCGAATAAACCCTTCATTGATGAGCGTTTCGTATCCTGTGCTTTTTTGAATTGTGGTCACGACGGTGGCATTGTTGCTGACAATGGCAATTTCCGTTCCAAGAATTTTACTGGTGCGGGCAATGAAATTATCGTCAAGAAATGAAGCCGCCAATACCACGCCTTTTAAGGTTCGTCTTCCAAATTCCACGCGGTACACGGGCGCCGCGCCAATGATTTGCGAGGATTGCGGCGCAATGGCGATTGCGCTGGCGGGTTTGCCTGTTTGAATGACCTGTTCAATTAACTCATCGCGGATGCGCGCGGTTTCTTTGTTCACTTGCAAGCGGGTGGCTACGACGGGTCCGCCGTAGAAGAAAGGCTGACCGCCAGCCGAATAATCCGGCGCGTAGAAACTCAGCTCTTGCAGGCTGAGCTCTTCGCGGCGGGCGGGGAGTAATTGACCGAGCTCTTGCGCGCTTTCGCTTGCGGATGCCACCTCGCTCAAGTTGGCGACAAAGTTTGCGCTGAGCAAGGCGCGTTCTTTCTGGCTGGCAATCCATTCAATAACCGAGTCGGCTGTTTGCGCCAGTTGACGGTCCGCTTCTGATTCCACGCGCCGGGCAAGCATTTGATTTGTGATGGGCAGCAGCACGCCCATAATCAGCGCAATAATGAGAATGAATGGCAGAATTAATTTTGAACGAATGCTTAAGAATAATTTGGCAAGCATAAGATATTACCTGTAAATTAACACAAGTTGCCGCCTTCAAAAGAGAAGAAGGATTTTGCCTGTTTTGAACCGCCGATGTGCAGAGGGCGCAGAGTTTTTAATGAATTTCTCCGTATCCTCCGCGCCTCTGCGGTAAAAGTTAAGCAAGGGTAGCAACTTGGGTTAAATTAACTCGCGCGGATTCTGTTTGCCGCATTTTGCAGCGCGGCTATTAACTCTTTCACTTGAATTGGTTTGCTTACATAATCGTTCATTCCCGCTTCCAGACACATTTCGCGGTCGCCTTGCATGGCGTTGGCTGTCATGGCAATGATTTGCGGCTGCAAGTTCGCGGGGAATTTTAAGCGAATGGAACGGGTGGCTTGCAGCCCGTCCATTTCTGGCATTTGCACGTCCATTAAGATTAAGTCGTAGCGCTGGCGTTCCAATGAGCGCAGCACTTCCATGCCGTTGGCGGCGACATCGGCGCGGTATCCCATGCGTTCAAGGATGCGCAGCGCCAGTTTTTGATTTACGGCATTATCCTCCGCCAGTAAAATGCTCAGCGGATATTGGGCAGCCATGTTTGCGTCAAAGGAAACGGACGCGCTGGATGTATGTTTTTCGCCGGGGACTTCTTCAATGGCAAGCGCGGTAACGATTGCGTTATACACAGCCGATTGCTTGACAGGTTTTGTCAAAAAGGCTGAAAAGAGCGCGCTTTCTTCCGGGTCGCGCCAGCCGAGCGATGTGAGCATGACCAGCGGGAACGATGTGTTTTGGCGGCGAATTTCTCTGGAAAGTTCCGCCCCGCTCATGCCGGGCAGGTGCATATCCAAAATGCCTATATCAAATGTTTCGCCTTTTTGCACGGCTTCAAGCGCAGCATTGGGCGTTTCAAATGCGACGGGGGTCATGCCCCAAGACCGCGCCTGCAAGCTCAAAATGCGGCGATTGGTCTGGTTGTCATCCACAATCAACATTCGCTTTCCGTTCAACTGCGGTATCGGTTTTGGTTTTTGACTTGGCAGACTGGCAACAGGGGCGGAAATGGTGAAGTGAAACGTGGAGCCTGCCCCTTCTTCGCTGTCCGCCCACATGGTGCCGCCCATCAGTTCGCTTAATCTTTTACTGATGACCAAGCCAAGCCCCGTGCCGCCATATTTGCGCGTGGTGGAAGAATCGACCTGCGAGAACGATTGGAAGAGCTTGTCCATGCGGTCATGTGGAATGCCAATGCCCGTATCTCGAATGGAAAAGTGTAAAACGTGGCTGCGGTTGTTTTCCGATGGTTCGCGCCACACATCCACGCTGAGGACAATTTCGCCCTGATTGGTGAATTTGACCGCGTTGCTTAACAGGTTCACAATAATCTGCCGCACGCGCGTCACATCGCCGATGATTGCTTCCGGCACATTTGGCTCAATGATGTAACCCAATTCCAAATCTTTTTCGGTGGCTTTTAGGGCGAGCAAGTCAATCGCGGATTCAACGCACTCGCGAAGGTCAAATGGTTGAACATCCAGCTCCATTTTGCCTGCTTCAATTTTGGAGAAGTCCAATATGTCGTTGATGATGGTCAGCAGCGAATCGCCGCTGTTGCGAATGGTTTCCGCGTATTCCAGTTGTTCTTGTGTCAGTTTGGTATCCAGCAGCAGCCCGGTCATGCCGATGATGCCGTTCATTGGCGTGCGGATTTCGTGACTCATATTTGCCAAAAATTCGCTCTTGGAACGGGAAGCGGATTCCGCGATTTCCTTTGCAAGCCGCAGTTCTTCTTCGATTCGTTTTCTCTCGGCAAGTTCCTGCTGAATTGCCTGATACAAGCGCGAGTTTTCCAGCGCGCGCCCGGCGGCAGCCACAATGCTCTGGGCGAGGGAAATTTCGCGTTCTGTAAAGTTGCGCGGTTCAATCGAATCCCACCCCACTGTGCCTTCCACTTCGTCTCGAATAATTAAGGGAATAATCAGCATGGAAGTGGTTCCGCGGCTTTTGAATAGTTCTTTCATGCTTTCCATGCGCGGGTCATTTTGCACATCGCTGACGACAAACGGCGCTTTGTTATACACCACATATTCGTTGATGATGTTGCCCGTGATTTGGAAGGTAACGCCCATTGCGGAAAATCGTCCCGGCTCGATATATTCCGCAACGACTTTCATTTGGTTTCGGTCTTCCTGTCTTAGGGCAAAGGCTGCCTGCGGCACGTTAAGGTATTGCGCCATCTCACGGCAGACAATTTCCAGCACATGCGTAATTTCCATGGAGGAAGTTGCGGCTGCGATAACCCGGTTCAAAAGCAGCGATTCGCGCAGTTGCAGGCGCAGTTCTTCTTCGGCGCGGGCGCGCTCGGCGGTGCGTTGTTCCACTCGCTTTTCGAGGGTTTCATACAGGCGGGCGCTGTCCACCGCGTTGGCAATCTGGCTTCCAACCGTAAACAGCAGGTCGTTGGCGGTTTCTGGGATGGGGCGCTGCGTTATAGCGTTGTCAATGACCAGCACGCCGACGTGGCTTCCTTTTGACAGCAGCGGAATGGCAAGGAATGAATTTGTTTCCGCAACTTCAAAGTATTTCAATGCGCGCTTGCTGATGTTGGGGTCATCTTTTTGGACGAGGGCGGGCTTTCCTTCCCGCATGACTTTGGGCAGCAAGGAATTGGCGGCTGGGTCCAGTTCCAACCGCATTTGACTTAACGTTTCCACCATGTGGGGGGCAAAGTTAATCGAGCGCGCAAATTCCAGCGTTTCTTTTTCTTCATTCGTCAGCAGAATCATCGCGCGGTCAAAATGCAGGTGTGTGGTCACTGCTTGCAGGCTGCGGTCAAGGATTTCATTTACATCGAGGCGGCTGCTGAGCGTTGTGCCAATGTCATATAACGTGGTGGCTTCGGACATGCGCTGTTGCAGCGCCATGTTTGAAATTTGCAGGTTGGCGTTTGCCTGTTGCAATGCGTCGTATTGCTCTTCGGAGCGGTCGCGCTGTTCCAGTAACAGAACATCCTGGTTTTGAATTTTGATTTTTGCTTTTTGCAGGCGGTAAGCGAGGTAGCCGATAAGCGCAGGCGCAAACAATGCCAATACGATTGCGAGCGTTTCCCATCTTGGCAGCCGCAGAATGATGTACAGCGCCGCCAGCGTGGAGAGCAACGCCCCCGCAATCACTGTAAATACCGACTCGCGCTGCTCCACTGCCTGCCAGGTATATTCCCACTCGCTGAACGGGTCGCCGCGCAAGACCGAGCGCGTTTCTTTTATGCGCGCCAGCGGCTGCCCGTAATACAAAAACGGTATGGTGGAAAACAGGCTTTCATAACTTTCGTGGACAAGCCGCTTAAAGCGTTCATGCAGTTCCACAGGCACTTCTTTAATTTCCATTTGTGGATGCCATTGCAAGACGGCTGAGTTAAACGACAAACGCGCCAGGCGCACATCGCTTTTGCGGAAGAGGCGCACAAAGCGCGGTATTAATCCATAAATTTGGCGCAGCGTAAGCGGGCGGAAGCGTTGAATCAACGTCAGCAGCGTGATGCTTGGCATACGGTGCAAGCCGCGATTGAAGAAGAAGCGCGGGTCGCCGCAAATTTCGCGGGCATATTCCGCCGCGAATATGTTGAATTCATGACTGTACTGCTGGCGCGGGTCACGCAGTATTGCCTTGCTCACGCTGTATCGCGGATGCACAACCGCCGTGTTCAATTTGTCCACCAGCTGCTCAAGGGCTTCTTCCTGCATCCTGCGAATGTAGGCAAGGCGTTTTTTGGGGTCGCTTTCGTACTGGGTGTCTTGTTCGGCGCGCCTTTGAATGTAATCATTCATCTGCTCGATTGTGGCAATCAGCGCGTACCTTCCGCTTTCTTGAATAAGATTGCCATTCTCATTAATGCCGTAGGGAATCTGCTGCATTTTCTTGGGCAGGGGGGGCAGTTCTTCTTCCGGGAACAGGTTTGGCTGCCAATCCACACGGTCCATTAACAAGATGCCGCTGTTTTGGTCGCTGCGAATGGAAGGTCCGCTTGTTTGCGTTTCCTGCCAGGTGAATTCCCATTCGCAGCATTCCTGACCGTCCAGCGCGCAGCGCAGCTCGCGCGGGTAGGAGGGCGGCATGTTTTTGGCAAAATACGGGACGGAAGCGTACGCTCCCTGATAAATTTGGCAGGTGACGTAAATGGAATGTTTGTGTAACTCTTGCGGCAATTTTTCCAATTGCGTTTTGGGATGCCATTGAATGACCGCCCGGTTCGCGCTGACTTTCGCCACGCGGATGTCTTCATCCACCACTCTGGCGGTCAGGCGCGGAATGAGGCTGTACACCTGTTGCAGCGAAAGATGTTTTATAAGCGCTTTTAGCGCATCCGGCACGCTTTTGAATCCGCGGCGGAAGAAGAAATGCGGGTCGCCGCTGATTTGCCGCGCAATTTCAATTGCAAACAAGTTGAATTCGTATGAATAAAAGTTGTGAGGGTTGAGCAGCATATCGCGGCTGACGGTGTAACGCGGGTCGGTGATGGCGTCGTTCAACCGTTGGATTAATGTATCCACCGCTTCGTTTTGCACTTCTTCCAGACGCGCGGCGCGTTGTTCGGCGGACAGCGAGTCGCCCAGCACGGCGGAAAAATTCCGCGCCACCGATTCGCGCAGCTGTTCAATTGTTGCAATAATCAACGAGCCGCGAATATGCTGGATGGGCTTTCCGTTTTCATCTTCGCCAAACGGTTTATTGACCATGTATTTGGGAAAAACGCCCAAATCATCCTGGCTGCGCGCGGGCGGAAACAAACTTTCATCCAAAACCAAAACGGATAAAGCCTTGCTTGTTGATTCTTTCCTGCGGAACATGTTAAAGATTCCGGTTTTAACCGGCGCGTCCCAAGACAGCTTCCACTCACAATATGGGTCGCCGTTTAATTGGCATTTTATTTCTTCAACTTTTGCAAATGGAATCCCTGAATGATACTTTGGAATACTCGAATACACCCCCTGATAGGCGCGGCACGTCATACGAATATACCGCTGGCGCACATTTTCAGGCACTTTTGCAATTTGCTTCCCGCCATGCCACTCAATATGCACGGACTGTTCGCCCAATTGCGTCACGCGAATATCCGCATCGGTTTGTTTGGAGGAAAATCGCGGCAGCAGACTGTACACCGCAGAGAGCGATAAAGAACCGACCATGCCAATCATGCCGGCTGGCACGCTTTTTGCCCCGCGCAGATAGTAAAACAACGGGTCGCCGGAGATTTCAGCAGCGTAATCATTGGCAAACAGACTGAACTCGTATGAATAATAATTTCCCCTATCCAGCAGCGATTCGGCGGTGACGCGGTATTGACTGCTTGGCATGGCTGCGTTTAACTTTTCCACCAATTGATTGACCGCCCGCTGCGCCTCCTGCTCGATGCGAATTGCGCGCTGTTCCGGCGTGAGCGAAGCGGGCAGCTCCTTGCGGGCCTTTTCCCTCACCGAAGATTTGAGCTGCTCCACCACGCCGATAATGGAAGAAGAACGCGACTGCTTAATCAAGTTCCCGTTGGAATCCAGCCCAAATGGCGGGGCGCTCATGCGCGCCGGCAGCGGAGGCAGGTTTGCTTCAATCTGCTGTTTTTCTTGAATGTTAAACGTGTGACTTTCAACCTGATGCTCGTATAAAGCGGACGCGCTTTTCTTTTTTTTCTTAAAGAAACCAGACCATCCTGTAGATTCAGCCCCTGCCCAGGTTAACTTCCATTCGCAATAGGGGTCGCCTTTCAACTGGCATTTAATTTCTTCCACATGCGCAAAAGGAAGATTGGAGTGAAAATACGGAACGCCGGAAAACACGCCTTGATAGGCGCGGCATGACATACGAACAAAACGCCGATGAACTTCCTTGGGAATGCCCGCCAGCTGTTTTGCCGCGTGCCATTCAATGTGGACAAAATTCTCGCCGGATTTATTTACGCGCACATCCGCTTCGGACTGTTTTGCGGCAAAGCGCGGCAGCAGCGTGTATGCGTATGAAAGCGCCAGCGGGCGAATCATGGTCAAAATTCCGGCGGAGAGAGTCCGCACGCCGCGCAGGTAAAAGAACAGCGGGTCGCCGGAAATTTGCGCGGCGTATTCATTTGCGAACAAACTAAATTCGTAGGAATAGTATCGGTTCTTATCCAGCAGCGATTCAGCTGTGACTTTGTATTTTTCATCCGGCATGGCGGCGTTTAAGCGCCGCACCAATTCATCCACGGCGGATTTAACTTCGGCGGAAATACGGCTTAACCGTTCTTCGGGGGTTAAGGTAAATGGCAGATTTTTTTGCGCCCGTTCGCGCACCGACGCTTCCAGTTGTTTCACCACCGCAATTAAAGATGAACTGCGCGCCTGTTTGATGAAATTTCCCTTGTCATCCAATCCATAGGGCGGCATGACCATCTGCGCGGGCAGAGGCGGCAAATCCGCTTCGGCTTCCGTGTCAAAATGCATATTAATCAATAACTTGTCAAAAATTTCGTTTGTGGTCATGGCGTAAAACAATGCAGGCAAAATATTGTATTGGACAACTTGATTATTATACTATCCCCAAAAGGTGTGAGATTCATCGTAACGGTGATGCAATTGGCAGGCACGAGCCGCAAAGGAATTTTGCTCCAGGGCAAATTTTGATTTGTTCCCCATGCGCGGGCGCGGTTTTCATGGCTTTGGGGTGTTTTTCCCAAAGTCGGGCGCAGCCTTCAATGCGGGTAAAAAGAAAAGAGACCGCCTTATCCATTTATCCATTGTAAGCGAAATTGGATGCGGGCGGTCTTTTTTGAAATGGAGTTATTGCGCGAACTTGCCGACGATTCTTAAGATGTCAAATCCTTCCGCAAAGGGGCGTTCCGCCAGCGCGCCGTGACGCACCATGATGGAGCGGGTAAGCTCGCTGTTGAAATAATACTTGTCGCGGTAGGTTTCGTATTGCGCGAGCGCTTCTATTTTTTTGTTCACATCCTCTTCGCTGACTTCCACCAAAAAATGCGGAAAGAATCCATAAGAGGAGCGCACCACGTCAAAACCAAGGACGGTAATTCCGCGAAAAGCGCGCAAGGCTTCATCGGTCATTGTGTTGTGGTCTTGATGCACGTCCTGTTTGGAATGGGTGAAAATCAAATCGGGCTGAAAGTCTTTGCGAAGTTTAAGGAAATATTCGAGGATTTCCTGCCGCGCGTCGGGAAAGACCCGCGTGGTAAACGGTCCGAGGATGATTTTATCTTCCGGTACGCCGAGAACTTTCATCGCGTTGAAATGCTCATCCTTGACCTTTTTCAAGTCGGGGTTTTTTTGGTTGTCTGAAAGGGTAACGCACAGCACGTCGGTTTGCTTGACGATGTGATGTAAAAAAGCGCCGCACCCCAACTCAATATCGTCGGGGTGGGCGCCGAGGAAGAGAATTTTTTTGCCGAAGAAGTTCATGGATTTTATTTTGTCGCCAAAATACCGCCGACAACTTTGGTCATCACCAATTTGCCGTCACGGTCAAACCAGCGTGTAGCCACCTCCTCGATTTTGCCGAGCAGCGCTTCGTATTCTTCCTTGCCGTTGAACATGGAAGTCCACAAGCGGCGGTCTTCGCTGAGCGAAGCGCGGACATAATCCATAAACGGCGCAACGCTGGGGAAGGTGAGATGATTTTCAAATTTATGCAATTCGGTCTTGGAAAAAATGCTGCTGATTGTATTGTAAATATCGCCCTTAAAGCGCGAAGAACCGGGCATGGGGGGAATGGGCTTGTTGGTGGCTTCTTTAATAATCTCGTAGAACATCTGCTTGTTTTCCGGCAGCGGACCGGAGACAAACAGCCGCCCGCCGGGTTTTAGCACGCGGTGCGCTTCCCCAAAGGTGAAGCGTAAATCCGAGGCGTAATAAATTGCAAATGCGGAGGTGCACAGGTCGAAGGTGTTGTCTTCAAACTTGAACTTCTCGTTAAAGTCCAAAAATTGAAAATCAATGTTTGCGCCTTTTTCCTTGTTTTTTTCGCGGGCTTTTTCAAGCAATTCTTCCGAAAAATCGCCGCCGATGATTTTTGCGCCGCCTTTTACATAATCATTGAATAAAAAGCACAGTTTTCCCGCGCCGCAGCCGACATCCAAAATACTCATGCCTGCCTGCGGCTGTAAAAGTTTGTTGGTCCACTCATCAATATTGGCGGAGCCGTACTTTTCATGAATGTCAATGCGCATTAATAAATCTTTGCTGGGTTCTTGATAGTCTATTTTCATTGTCTCTCCTTTTGAGTATGCGCGATTATACCAAATTCAACTCAAAATTCAGCGGTTGAATTTTGAAACAAGAAACGGGGCATATTTAGAGGACTCATGTTAAAATGCTTTGATTGGAGCAAAAATGGCAAACAAGATTCAACCCGTAAAAGGCACGCGCGAATTTTATCCGGAAGAGATGGCGCTGCGAAATTATATTTATGAAAAAGTCCGCGCATCGGCGCAGGCGTTTGGCTATCAGGAATGGGATGGACCCTTTATCGAAACCATTGATTTATACGCCGCAAAGTCCGGCGAAGAACTCGTTAAAAAACAATCATTCACGTTTCAAGATAGAGGCGGAGATTTGGTCACCTTGCGCCCCGAGCTCACGCCCAGCCTTGCGCGCATGATTGCCGCCAGACAAGGCGAGTTAACCTTCCCCGTCCGCTGGTGGTCGTTTGGTCCGTTTTGGCGGTATGAGCAGCCGCAAAAGGGACGCACGCGCGAATTCTTCCAATGGAACGTGGATATGCTCGGAGTCAACTCGCCGGAAGCCGATGCGGAACTGATTGCAGTCGCGGCAACCTTTCTCCGCGCTGTGGGTCTCACGCCGCAAAAAGCAGCCATCTTCGTCAATAACCGCCGTTTGATGGACGCGGAATTTGACGCGCTCAACATCCTTCCCGAAAAGCGCATGGATGTTTCCAATCTGGTGGACCGCCGTTCCAAAATGGAGCCAGCCAAATGGGAGGCTTACGCGCTTGAACTCGGCTTGACGCAAACACAGCTCGACGGGCTGAAAAACGTTCTCGGCAATTTTGAGCTGTGGAAAAAGAACGACGAACTCGCGCGGCTTTTTTCCGCCCTTGAAGCGCTCGGCGTTGGCGAATATGTCAAATTTGACCCGAACATCATGCGCGGATTGCTCTACTACACCGGCACTGTGTTTGAAGCCTTTGAAACCAGCGGCTCGGTCAAGCGCGCCATTCTCGGCGGCGGAAGATACGATAACCTGCTGGCGGATGTGGGCGGGCAGCCGCTTTCCGGCGTGGGCTTTGCCATGGGGGATGTAGTCGCGGGTATTGTCTTAAGGGAAAACGGTCTGCTCCCTGAATTTAATCCCAACCCCGCGCCTGTGCTGGTCACCATTTTTGACGCAAGCTTGCAGCGCGAATCATACAAACTTGCGGCGGAGCTTCGTCAATCCGGCTTGAATGTGATGTGCTACCCTGAACCGGTGAAACTGCAAAAGCAGTTCAAATATGCCGATAAGGTCAAAGCGCGGGTGGTGATTACGCTCGGTCCCGATGAAGCCGCGCAAAATCTCGTGGCGGTGAAAAACCTTGCCACAGGCGAACAACTTACAGTGGCGAGAGAATCCGCGCGCGAAGCCATTCAAAAAATCCTTGCGGGCGCGCAAACGTAGTGATATAATCCCCCCGCTCAATTACGGAGCCTGTAGCTCAACGGCAGAGCGCCACACTGTGGATGTGGATGTTGTGGGTTCGAAACCCATCAGGCTCCCGGCAAATTCAAGACCTCCGAGTCTTCTCGGAGGTCTCATTATGTAAATAACGCAAGTTGCCACCTTCAAAAGGGAAGAAGGATTTTGCCTGTTTTGAACCGCCGAGTCGCAGAGGGTGCAGAGTTTTTAATGAATTTCTCCGTGTCCTCCGCGCCTCTG
>DAOTZP010000450.1:0-2125 GCA_034434265.1 Anaerolineales bacterium
GTTGCCACGCAGCGCCCCTCCACCGATGTGGTGACCGGCTTGATTAAGGCAAACTTTCCGGCGCGGCTTGCGTTTGCGGTTGCATCCAGCACCGACAGCCGCGTCATTTTGGATTACACCGGCGCGGAAACCCTGCTCGGCAAAGGCGATATGCTTTTCCTAAACCCGGAAGTTGGCACGCCGATTCGCGCGCAGGGCGTGATGATTACGGACATGGAAATTGAGCGCATTATTTCCCACTGGCAAAAGAGCGGCGTGGAGGTGGATGACGCGCCGCCGTGGGAAGCTTTGCTAAAAGAAGCAAACGAGGACGAAGACGACGGCTTGATTGAGCAGGCAATTTCAATTGTGCGCTCCACGCAGCGCGCGTCCGCTTCGCTCATTCAACGCCGTTTGCGAATTGGCTACCCCCGCGCAGCGCGATTGCTCGACCAGCTGGAAGCGATGGGCGTTGTCGGTCCCTCTCAGGGCGGCGGAAAAGAACGCGAAGTGCTGCTTCCCGAAGAAGACTTGGATGAGGAGGAAAAGGGCTGATGAATTCCAAACCAACTTTCACTGATACTTTGCGAAAAATTTTCAAAGGAATTCTTGACCCGATTGGCGCGTTTCTTAATCGCACCGGCTTGACGCCCAATACAATTACCTTGCTTGGGCTGGCAGGCACAACCTATGGCGCGTACCTGCTCTCGCAGGGAATGATGACCCGGGGCGGAATTGTGCTTTTTCTTTTTGTCATTGTGGATGCGTTTGACGGCACAATGGCGCGGCTGCGCGGCGAGCCAAGCGACTTTGGCGCGTTTGTCGATTCAGTCAGCGACCGTTATGCCGAGTTCATCACATTTGGCGGCTTGTTGTATTACTTCATCACGCAGGAATATTACCCGGGCATTATTGCCGCCTTTTTGGCAACCGCCGGTTCGGTGCTGGTTTCGTATGTCAAAGCCCGCGCCGAAGGGCTGGGGTTTACCGCCAAAGTCGGGCTGCTGACGCGCGTGGAGCGTTACATTGTTTTGATTCCGTTGTTGATTTTTAATCAGCCGTTTGCGGCGGCGGTGTTGATTGCCGTTTTGGGAAACATCACCGCTTTGCAGCGCATTTGGCATGTCCGCAAACAGGGACGCGAGCGCATTGCCGCCCAAAAGAAACATAAAGAGTACATTCAGTGACAATATCATTTGAAGGAATTTCACTTGGCTTTTTATTTCTGCGCTGGAACGGCTTGTTGATTGCGCTGGGCGCGGGCGCGGGCATGTGGCTCGCCGCGCGTGAATTAAAACGCCGCGAACTGGAAGCCGAACTCGTGTATTATTTTCTGCTGCCCCTCTCCATTTGGGGATTTCTCTTTGCGCGCCTTTGGCATGTTTTTACGCCGTCCATCTCCGCCGTGCAGTTGGGGCTGACAACCGCGTATTATCTTTCCAACCCGCTGGATATTCTCGCGGTTTGGATTGGCGGCTTTGGCATTCCCGGCGTGTGGCTGGGCGGGCTGCTTGCCCTGTTTTTTTTCACGCGCCAAAACGAAATTTCATTTTGGAAATTCGCCGACGCGCTTGCGCCCGCGTTTATGCTGGCGCAGGCAATCGGGCGGCTGGGCAACTACTTCAATCAAGAGTTGTATGGGCTTCCTTCCAATGCGGCGTGGAAAATTTTCATCGCGCCGGAATACCGCCTTTCGGGCTTTGAGCAGACGGAGTATTATCACCCGCTGTTTGCTTACGAATCGCTTTTGGGGTTTGCCTGCGTATTTCTTCTTTTATCTTTTGCGCGGCGGCTGAAATTTGAAGGCGGCGTTTTTCTTTTATACATCATCGCATATTCCGTCATCCGCTTTGCGCTGGAATTTCTCCGTCTTGATGTTTCCCTGCTGGCAAACGGCGCAAACATCAACCAGATATTTTTTGCGGGCGCGTTTTTTCTCTCGGCTGCTTTGCTGCTGTGGCGGGCGCGTTTTGCAAAACTGTAAACCATTAGCCTGAAGGGGGTAAAGTTGCGAAGCGCAAGCCGTCATATAATTAACGCAAGTTGCCGCCTTCAAAAGGGAAGAAGGATTTTGCCTGTTTTGAACCGCCGAGTCGCAGAGGGTGCAGAGTTTTTAATGAATTTCTCCGTGTCCTCCGCGCCTCTG
>DAOTZP010000451.1:0-2381 GCA_034434265.1 Anaerolineales bacterium
AATACTTTGCGTTTGTGCTGTGGGGAAGGTTTGGCAATCGCTTTTTGGGCGTAAGTTCCTCTGCGGCAACATCCACGCTCAGCGTGTACGCCGGAAAGCGCAGCGACGGGCAATATACCTTGCTGGTGATTAATAAAACCGGCGCGCCGGTCAGCGCCATCCTGAGCTTGAAAAATAGGAGAGTTATCAAAACCGCTTTTGCCGATGTGGTCAGCGCCACCTCGCTTAATGCGACCAGTGTGATATTCAACGGCAAAACCACTTGGAAAAATGACCTTTCAGACGCTCCGGCGCAAAGAATCCCCGTCAATGCTTCCAGAATGTTGTACACATTTGCGCCGTATTCCATTACCTTGCTCAGGCTAAAACCCTGATATTCCATGCTTTATTTGCTGCCAAACAACAGGGCAGGCTTGGCCTGCTCTGTTGTTTTATGTAACCTTGTTTTCACGGCAAGGAAAAGAATGCCGCGCGTTTGGTGATAGAATCAAACAAAAAATATTTGGAGAATTTTATGACCACACCTGTGATTGTTGACGCGCTTCGCACGCCTGTTGGCGCGTTGGGCGGCGTGTTATCTTCCGTGCGCCCGGATGATATGGCGGCGCATGTCATCAAAGCCATTGTCGAAAGAAATCAATTTGACCCCGCGCTGGTGGAGGAAGTTTTTTTTGGCTGCGCCAACCAAGCGGGCGAGGATAACCGCAACGTGGCGCGAATGGCTGCGCTGCTTTCGGGGCTGCCCGTGCAGGTGGGCGGGGTCACGGTGAACCGCCTGTGCGCTTCGGGTTTGACGGCAATCAACATGGCGGCGCGGGCAATCAAAGCAGGCGAAGGGGAAATTTACATCGCAGGCGGCGTGGAATCCATGAGCCGCGCGCCGTATTCGCTGCCCAAAGCGGAATCCGGCTTCGCGTTTGGCAATCTCACCGCGTACGATACGGCGCTTGGCTGGCGTTACCCCAACCCGAAGATGAAAGAAATGTACGGCACAGATTCCATGGGTGAAACGGCGGAAAATATTGCAAAAGAACGCCCGCATCTCACGCGCGAAAAGCAGGATGCGTTTGCCCTCCGTTCCCATCAACGCGCGGTGGCGGCGATTGATTCCGGAAGATTTAAGCAAGAGATTATCCCCGTGCAAGTTCCGCAAAAAAAAGGCGACCCCAAAATTGTGGATACGGACGAACGCCCGCGCCGCGATACGACGATGGAATCGCTGGCGAAACTTAAACCCGCCTTTGCCAAAGAAGGCGGCACGGTGACCGCGGGCAATTCCTCCGGGCTGAATGACGGCGCGTCCGCGCTGCTCATTATGAGTGAAGAAAAAGCGCGCGCGTTAAACCTCACCCCGCTGGCGCGGATTGTGGCATCCGCTTCAGCGGGAGTCCTTCCGCGTGTAATGGGCATTGGTCCCGTGCCTGCCACGCAAAAAGCATTGCAGCGCGCCGGATTGAAAATCAGCGATATTGGGTTGATGGAGTTAAACGAAGCCTTTGCGGTGCAATCGCTGGCGGTGATTGAAGACTTGGGCATAGACCCGGAACTGGTGAATGTCAACGGCGGCGCAATTGCCATTGGTCATCCGCTGGGATGTTCCGGCGCAAGGTTAATGACCACGCTTGTTCACGAAATGAAACATCGCGGCAATGTCAAATATGGCGTTGCAACATTGTGCGTGGGCGTTGGGCAGGGAGAGGCAACGGTGATTGAGTATTTGGCTTAAGGTTGAAAGTGGAAGGTTGAGATGAAACGATTCACTACTTTTTTTCTTTGTTTCTTGTTTGTTGGCTCCGCCTGTCGGTTTGCATCTCCAAGCCCGGCGGCAGTGCAGCAAGAAGCGGCGACCATTTTGCCTTCCGCTGCGCCGCTGCCAACCTTAACAAAAACACCGCCGCTTGCGCCCACATCCACGCTGGAAGCGCCAACCCCCGAACAAATGGTCGTTCTTCCAACCCTTACTTCTTTGCCGCCTCCGCAAACAACCGCCGTGACTGAAATTAAATTTGACGCGGGCGGAACATGGAAGGATACATCCGATGTACTTGGCGCCGGTGAAACAAAAACGTATTCCTTGTACGCCATGCAGGGACAGGTGATGTCCGTTTCCATCGCGGGCGGATATTTCCCGTTGCAAATTCAGGGTCGCAACGGCGCGGTGTTATGCCCGGCAGCCGCCGATGTGGAATGTTCCTTCTGGCGCGGCGCGCTGCCGCTTTCGCAGGATTATTACATTACCGTGCAATCCGGCGAAAGCGGGGAAAAGTTCACCTTGCGCGTTGCAATCAACCCGCCGGGCAAGTCCACCCAGCAGTTTGATTTTTCAGGCGGGCGTTTTTCTCTTTCCTATTCTGATGAGTTTGCGCCCGCTTCGCCGCTTT
>DAOTZP010000452.1:0-3576 GCA_034434265.1 Anaerolineales bacterium
AGCATTTTGCGCGTTTGTCAAAAAATAAAATTGGATGTTGCGCCCGGCAATTACGTTTTTAATTTGTCCCTAAATGCAATCAGCCCGCTGGATTATAAAGAACGGGAAAACTTCCTGCCCGCCGAGCTAAAAGAAAAATTTGTCAAAGTGTACAAGGCAAAATCGGCAGGTCATCTTGAAGTCATTGCCGATTTTCACAAACACCCGGTTGGGCTGCATGGCGGCATTTGTAATTTGCATGGAGAAATTTCCATGCAAACAATATCGGGTTAAGAAAATTTGATTTTTCCCGTAAGAACCGACTTATTGGAGGCTTTATGGTTGTATGTGTAACAGGGATGCACCGTTCCGGTACATCCATGATTGTCAGGTTGTTAAATTTATGCGGGGTATATCTTGGTCCGGAAACAGATTTATTCTCCGCCGCTGCTTCTGATAACCCGGAAGGCTTTTGGGAGCATAAAAAATTTTTCTCACTGAATGAGGAAATCTTATCCGCTTTTGGGTACGGCTGGGATATTGCGCCCCAATGGGAAAAAGGCTGGGAATATTCCGACCGCCTTGTGGATATTCGCGCGCGCGCGCGGGATTTGGTAAAGCAATTTGACGGCAGTCCGGTATGGGGGTGGAAGGACCCGCGCACATCCCTCACCCTTCCTTTTTGGCAAAGCATTATCCCGGATATGAAAGTTGTTGTATGCGTGCGTAACCCGTTGGAAGTGCAGCAATCTTTACACCGCCGCGGTTACTCATCCCCGCTGTTTGCTTTCAATCTTTGGCTGGCTTACTATCAACAGCTGCTCGCGGCGCTGGATGGAAAAGAATATATTGTCACTCATTACGAATCCTACTTCATTGACCCCAAATCTGAATTAAAACGCATCTTAAATTTTTTGCAGATGCCGTTTACAGAAAAAATGCTGGATGATGCCTGCGACGCGGGCGTTTCGCCTGATTTGAAACATAATCGTTCCATCATGGATGATTTGCTCGCGCAAAACCCTCCCGGCGAACTTATCCGCCTGTATATTGATTTGTGTCTCAAAGCGGGAGATGTGTACTGGGGCGAAAAAGGACTGAAAGACCTCTCCGCGTCTTCTGATTTGCCGCAAATGAGTCAGGCTGGCTTGCTTTTGCGTTTGAACGATATGCGCGCCGCATACCATCGGGCGGAAACAAAACGCTTGGAATTCTTAAATCTCATCAGGCAAAAAGACCAAATGATTGCGGCTAAGGACCAAACGATTGCGGCTAAAAATGAAAAAATCCGCCAAATGCAGCCCGCAGTGGAATCTTTTCGCAGAATTGAACGCTACTTGGTGGTTAAGTTGCTGTTTAAGTATCAGGCGTTAATGCGGCGAATTTTTCCGCCAAATTCCAAGCTCCGCAGAATGTATGCTTTTGTTGCAAAAGTTTTTCGAATATTATATTTTGAAGGCCCGCGCGGAATTTGGGCGCGCATCAAAGACAGGGCGCAGGAATATCGGCGCGAGAGAGCCCGCCGAAAAAGCCAAAAAGGAAAAACAACCGGCGCTGCCGCGCGTCCCGCCCATGCGCAAAACGGATTTTTGTCGGTCTATCAAAGCGCGCTTTCACTGGCAACAGGCAGCCGGACTTCGCAATACATTCCCATTGCAAAAGATTCAATTTCCGCCGATTCATTTAACGTTAAATTGATTGCGTTTTACCTTCCTCAATTTCACCCCATCCCGGAAAATGACGCATGGTGGGGAACGGGCTTTACGGAGTGGTCAAACGTAACGAAGGCTGTTCCACAGTTTGCCGGGCATTACCAGCCCCGTTTGCCAAGCGACTTGGGTTTTTATGATTTGCGCCTGCCCGAAGTGATGGAGCGTCAGGTTGCGCTTGCCAAACAGTATGGTTTATACGGTTTTTGTTTTTACTACTACTGGTTTGATGGAAAGCGGCTGCTTGAGCGCCCGTTGGACCAATTTGTTGCCAATGAAAACATCAACTTTCCATTCTGCTTGTGCTGGGCAAACGAAAACTGGACACGCCGCTGGGATGGGCAGGAAAACGAAATTCTTATCGGGCAAAACCATTCGGCTGAAAGCGATTTCGCCTTCATCCGCGATATGATTCCGTACTTCAAACATAAAAACTACATCAAGGTGGATGGACGCCCGCTTTTGATTGTGTATCGCCCGCAGATTATGCCCGAACCAGCCGAAACCATTAAACGCTGGAAACAATATTGCCGCGAGCAGGGTCTGGGCGATATTTATGTGGTCGCCGCCCAAACCTTCGGGCTGCAAAATCCCAACACGGTGGGCTGCGACGCTGCGGTTGAATTTCCGCCTCATTCGGTTGTTTTACCGGAAGTGACCAAAAACATTCAAATCCTTAACCCGGAATATCACGGAAAAATTTACAACTATCCGCATGTGGTGGATTATATGGTGAACCGCCCGGCGCCGGACTATCCCTTGTTTCGTACATTGATGGCGGCCTGGGACAACACCGCAAGAAACCAAAACCGCTCGCATATTTTTGTTAACGCAAGCCCTTATGCGTACGGGGCGTGGCTTTCTGAGGCAATTCGTTACACCAGCCAGCATTTGCCCGATGGGCAGCGGTTTGTGTTTATCAACGCATGGAATGAATGGGCGGAAGGAACGTATCTTGAACCGGACCGCCGGTATGGATATGCCTACCTGCAAAGCACGCGGGACGCTTTATCTTTGAGCAAATCCGGGAAAATTGATTTATATTCGCCGTTGAACGGGCGCGAATTTGCGTTTGACTCTGTACGCAAGCAAAATGACACGGCTGTTATTTTGCATTTGTACTACCCTGAAATGCTGGATGAAATTTTCTCTTACTTGCGCCGGCTTGAAGGCAAGTTTGACCTTTTCATCTCCGTGCCTGAAAATGTGAAATTTCAACCAAAAGATGTGCTGGATGTTTACCCTCACGCGCACATTTACCGCTGTAAAAATCAGGGCAGGGATATTGGCCCGTTCATTAAAATATTTCGTTCAATTTATCCCTTTAATTATCGTTACATTTGCAAAATTCACACAAAGAAAACCTCCCATCGGGAAAACGGAGACCGATGGCGCAAAGATTTGTTGAATAAACTGCTGGGCAGCGAAGAAGTCATTGCGCGCGCAAAGCAGATGCTTGATTCCAAACGGGATACGGGGATGCTGGCGCCCAAAGGGCATTTGCTTCCGGTTCAGCGCTTTATGGCGGAGAACGAAGAGGGCGTAAAGCGTCTGGCGCAAAAAGCGGGCTTTGAATATGACGAAAACACGGACTTCAACTTTGTTGCGGGCTCCATGTTCTGGTTTAAGCCCGCTGCCCTTTCCTTGCTGCTTTCCATGGATATTTGTGATAACGATTTTGGCGTGGAGAAGGGACTGAAAGACGGCACGCTTGCCCATGCGTTTGAGCGGTTTATGGGGCTGCTGGCGCATAAAAATCATTTTAAGATTTTGGAAGTCGGCGAGGACACGGCCGATTCCCCCCGCTATGACTTTGCAGCCCCCATGCCCGCAGGCGTGGACCGCGCAATTAACACCGCGCCGATTTTGGTTTACCAGGTGGGCAAGG
>DAOTZP010000453.1:0-1995 GCA_034434265.1 Anaerolineales bacterium
CCCCCAGCCGCCGTGAAAGAGCAAAAGGTCAAAATCATTCAACGTCAGGTGTGAAAATTCTCCAAACGGGGATTGCTGTATTTGAAGGGTGGGATACAGTTCTTTTACCGCGCGCCATTCCGCATTGGCTGAAATAAGCAAAACAATCTTCACTTGATATTTCCTTCCAAATAATCCAAAATAAGTTGCAGCGCCGCATCGGCGGAGAGGCGTTTATTTTCCAGCCTGTTTCCCTGCCATGTAAAATTGCGCGCCCATGTCCCGTCTTTTGTGGAAAGACCCAGCCATGTGTACCCGACGGGCTTTAATTCCGTTCCCCCGCCGGGACCGGCAACCCCGCTGACGGAGACGGCAATATCCGCATGAAATAGGTTTCTTGCCCCATCCGCCATTTGGCGGACGACTTCTTCACTGACCGCGCCGTGCTGCTGCAACGCATCCCATGAAACGCCAAGCAGGTTTGCTTTTGCTTCGTTGGCATACGTCACTGCGCCGCCGATGAAATACGCCGAAGAGCCGGGCACATCCGTTATGCGGCTGGCAACCAGCCCTCCCGTGCAGGATTCGGCGGCGGCGAGGCTTAACCCGCGTTGGGTGAGAATCTCATATATTTTCTGTTCGAGCGAAGCAATCATCTATGACTCCAATCGGCTGTCTTTATTTTTCATATCCTATCATACATTGGGTATAATTTTCCCATGTCAAACTTAACTGGTAAAACTCTTGGCAAAGTCACCGTCGGCGAGTTGATTGCGCGCGGCGGCATGGCGGAAGTGTACATGGGCGAGCATCACGCTTTGAACCGCAAAGTGGCAGTGAAGATTATGCGCGAGCATGTGCAGTCCGACCCGGATAACCGTAAGCGGTTTGAGCGCGAGGCGCGCGTGGTGGCGGGGCTGCGTCACCCGAACATTATTCAAGTGTTCGATTATGAATTTGTGGATGGGCAGCCGTGTCTGGTGATGGAATACATCCCCGGCGCTTCGCTGGGAGCGTATCTTAAAGAATTGCATCGGCGCGGCGAAAAACTTCCGCATCAAATGGTGGTGCGCGTCATGTCCATGCTGGCTTCGGCGATTGATTACGCCCACAGTCAAAACATTATTCACCGCGATTTGAAACCAGCCAATGTGCTGTTGCGCTCGGCAAGCGGACCGATTGACGTGAACCAGCCTTTGCCTGAAGATGTGGAACCGGTTTTGACCGATTTCGGTTTGGTGCGCGTGATGGATTCCACCGTGCAGACTTCCACTGGCACGATATCCGGCACGCCTGCGTATATGAGTCCCGAGCAGGCGCGCGGCGATACGCTGGACTTTCGGACGGATATTTATTCATTCGGGGTGATGCTGTATGAAATGCTGGCGGGCAGCGTGCCGTTTGAAGCCGAGTCTTCCTTGGGCGTGTTGATGAAGCACCTCAACGAGCCGATTCCTTCCATTCCCAACCTTTCCGCTAATTTGCAGGCAGTGCTTGACCGCGCGTTGGCAAAAACGCCCGGCTTGCGTTTTGCTTCCGCAAAGGCGATGATGGACGAGTTTGTTTCCGTCTTTAATGGTGAGACGGTTTCAAAAGCGACGTTGAATATTTCCAAAACGGCGCAGATGCCGTTGATGGCGGCGCCTGCGCCAAAATTTAATTGGAACTGGGTGTTCGGCGGCGCGCTTGCGCTTGTATTTCTGGCTGTTGGATATTTTTACTGGCTTTCCAGCTCGCAGCCGAGTCAACGGGTGGTGGGGCGCGTTTTGTTTGCCGACGCCAATGCCTTGCTGGACCAGATGACCATTTTGCTTGACGGGCTGCAAGCGCCCGCGGCGGGGACTCATTACGAGGCTTGGCTGCTTTCGCAGGGCGGGGAATCCCGTCTGCGCGCGGGCGAAATTGAGATGACAGGCGAAAACCGCGGCGAGTTGATTTTCTTCAACCCCAATCAGCGCAACATCCTTGAAGGCTTTGACCAAATTGAAATCACCATTGAACCGAACAATGACCCCA
>DAOTZP010000454.1:0-2177 GCA_034434265.1 Anaerolineales bacterium
CCTGCTTTTGCGGAAGTTTGGAAAGAAAAGACTGCGCGCCCCCCTCTTTTTTAGAATTGTCAGCCATGAATAAACCTCCACAAAGAAAATGGAATGAAAGGTGTTGTAATATTAACACAAAAACTTGCCTTGAACTTTACCCGAATACCTAATATAATTATGATAAAAATTATCTAATTCGCAAGGAAAAAAACTTTATGTCATACTATGTAGCAGTCATCGGCGCGGGACCCGCCGGAATTTTCGGCGCGCGCGAACTGGCAAATCAGGGCGTCAAAGTCGCCCTTTTTAATCGCGATGTCAAACCCGGCGGGCTGGCAGAATATGGAATTTATCTCGAAAAACATTCCATGAAAGAAGGACTCCGCAAGCAGTTCCGCGCCGCGTTGGAAAACCCAAACATCGAATATTACGGCAACGTCAGCATCGGTCAGCATGGAGACTTCACCCTCGAACAAATCCGCAGCATGGGGTTTGACGCAATTCTCGTCACTGCGGGCGCGCAGGGAACAAAATCGCTTGGCTTGCCGGGTGAAACGCTCGAGGGCGTGTACCATGCCAAAGAAGTCGTGTACGCGTACAACAAACTTCCGCCGTTCAGCCAGCGCAACTTTCGCTTTGGAAAACGCTGCGCCATTATCGGCGCGGGCAACGTCATGGTGGATATTGCGCGTTACCTGCTCACCCACCAAAAGGCGGATGAGGTCACCGCTATTGTGCGGCGCGGTCCCAATGAAGTGAATTTTACAAAAGATGAAATGAAACATCTGATTGGATACCTCGACCTCGCGGATTTTGATTCTGAACTGGCGCGGATTGCCCCCGTTCTCAACGCGATTGGACAGCCCCTCGAACTGGGTCGCCGAAAGATACTTGAATCCCAGCCCAAAGCGGACCCCCGCGTGACGGATGGAAAATTCCGCTTTGCTTTTCTCACCTCGCCTGTGGGTATGGTTGGCGAAAATGGGGCGTTGACCCAGCTTGAATTGGAAGAAAACATCCTCGTCGAGAAAAACGGCGCGGTCAGCGCAAAAGGCACAGGCGTAAAGAAAATGATTGCGGTTGATTCCGTTATTTTTGCCATTGGCGATAAAGTGGATGAATCCTTTGGCTTGCCAACGGAATGGAATGAATTTGTCAAAAACAAATCGCCGCGTTTTACAGTGGAAGGCGTGTGCTATGAATCTTCAATTGAAGGCGTCTTTGTTGGCGGCTGGTCGCGCAAAGCAAGCGACGGATTGGTGGGGTACGCCCGCAAAGACGGAGTGAACGCCGCAAAAGCCGTTTTGCAATATTTACACAGCAAACAGCCCGCAAATACCGCGGATATATCGCCGCAGATACAAGCCTTGAAAAAGCCGGTCATCAGCAAGGAAGATGTGAAACGGCTGGAAGCCATTGAGTTTGAAGAAGCCAAAAAACGCCAAGTGGAGTGGTTTAAGTTTTCCAGCAATGAAGAAATGCTGAGCGCCATCGGGTTAATGGAAACAGCATAACAATTATATTGTTTTTGCCCGTCACCGTTATTAGTGACGGGCATTTTTTATGGCAGTTTTGCTTAAGGTAACAAAAAACAGCGGACTTGCGTCCGCTGTTTTTGATGCCTCCACATGGGAGGTATCGAAAAGCCTATTGGCAATGACCTACTCTCCCAGGAGGTCGCCCTCCAAGTACCATCGGCGCTGACATGCTTAACTTCCGGGTTCGGAATGGGACCGGGTGTACCCATGTCGCTCAAATCACCAAGAGACATATTCACGATGTTGTGACCAAATAGCAAATGATGTACATTCAGAAAAATATCAAGTTCTCCGCATCACGGAAAAGCCCTCGACCATTAGTACAGTTTAGCTTAACACATTACTATGCTTACACATACTGCCTATTAACCAGGTAGTCTACCTGGGGTCTTACTCCCTTACTGGGAATACAGGGATCTAATCTTAGGGCGAGTTTCCCACTTAGATGCTTTCAGCGGTTATCTCTGCCAGACATGGCTACCCAGCGATGCTCCTGGCGGAACAACTGGCACACTAGAGGTCTGTCCACTCCGGTCCTCTCGTACTAGGAGCAGCTCCCTTCAAATCCCTTACGCCCACAGCGGATAGAGACCGACCTGTCTCACGACGGTCTGAACCCAGCTCGCGTACCGCTTTAACGGGCGAACAGCCCGACCC
>DAOTZP010000455.1:0-3981 GCA_034434265.1 Anaerolineales bacterium
AAAACCGCTCCAGCGGATTTACCCTCGCCCCCGAAGCCGCCAGCGAGCGAATGCGCCGCATCATCAACAAATTCATCCCGGATGAAGACATCATCAACACCACGCGCGAAATCTATCGCCGCGGATGGACAACCGTCAAACTTTACTTCATGATTGGGCATCCCAGCGAAACGCTCGAAGACGTGCAAGCCATTGTGGATTTATGCCGCCGCGTCATTGAAGAAGGGCGCAAAGTGGCGGGCTGGCGCGTTAAACTTCACGCTGGAGTCAGCACCTTTGTGCCAAAACCGCAAACCCCCTTCCAATGGGTTTCGTGCGACACAAAAGAAAACATTTTGGAAAAACAGGCGCTGCTCAAACGCCAGCTGCTTAAAGACAAAAACATCCGCCTGAGTTGGACCAAACCCGAAGATACGCTGCTCGAAGCATGGCTCTCGCGCGGCGACAGGCGCATGGCGGAGGTGGTGTACTCCGCATGGAAAAACGGCGCAAAGTTTGACGCATGGGATGAATCCAAAAAACAGGAAGCATGGCTGCCCGCCTTTGAACAGCACGGGCTCGACCCCGCGTTTTACACCCACCGCCAGCGCCGCACCGATGAAGTTTTTCCTTGGGAACACATTCACACCGCCGTGCGAAAAAACTTCCTCTTCCAGGATTTTCGCCAATCGCTCGAAGGCAAAATCCGCGTGGATTGCCGCCTGAATTGCTACGCCTGCGGCATTCTGCCAACCTTTGCCAACCTGCGGCGCGAAAACCCCGGCGAAGTCTGGAAATGCCCCGACGTAAAAACACCCATGAAAGTAATCGCCAACGCGAATCTTTCAGATACCCAACTCCCCCTCGTAGGCGATTAATTGATGGATAAACACCTCTTCCTCTCCAGATTGCAGCATGAACGCGACCGCTTTGAATTGCTGCTCAACCAAACAGGCTTTGCCCGCCAAATGACCATAAAAGGCGTCTCCGGCGGACTTTCCATCAAAGACCTGCTCGCGGATGTGCTTGCGCGCGAATTATTCATCGCAGACCGCTTGAGCGAACTGTTGCTCGGTGAAGAATACCTGCCCTGCAATTCACAAGCCGCGCTGCTCGCCTTTGAAAAAAAATTCGGCTACCCGGATTATGAATCCACGCTCGTTGACCCAAACCAGCCCAGCCATCTCTTTATCTACAAGCATAAAAACATTGCGCTGGACGACATCGTTACGCAGGAACTTGTCGCGTATCGAAGCATTATTGCCGCAGTGGAAAAACTCAGCCACGCGCAATGCGCCGACCATGATGTTTTTCAGCGCGTGGCGGAGCAGACCTTCATCCCCTACCGCCAGATGATTGAAAAAATTCAACGCTGGCGCGAATCCATTTCATCATAACCACGCATGAGAGCAAGAATTACATTCACAAAACAAGGCCCGCTCAGATACACCGGACATTTGGACCTGCACCGCCTGTGGGAACGCGCCATGCGCCGCGCCGACCTGCCGCTTGCCTACTCGCAAGGGTTTCACCCGCAACCCAAAATCAGCCTTGCGGCTGCCTTGCCGCTTGGCTTCTCTTCACGCTGCGAAGCGCTGGACGTGCGGTTTACCGAAGAGATAGCGCTGGACGAAATTAAAGCCCGACTTAAAGAAAATTTGCCGCGCGACATTCAAATCATTCACATTGAACCTGTGGACGAGCGCGCCCCCGCCCTGCAAACTCAAGTGCTTTCCGCCACATACGAAGTCCGTTTTAGCGAACCCGTCAACGGCGAAGAATTGACCAAAAAAGTCGAAACGCTGATGATGAGTGAATCGCTGCCGCGCGAAAGACGTGGAAAACAATACGACCTGCGCCCGCTGATTGAAATGATTCAAATCATTACGCAAGCGGGTGGAAACATCTGGCTGCGCATGACTCTCGCCGCCCGCGAAGGCGCAACAGGGCGCCCCGAAGAAGTTTTAAGCGCGCTAAATATTGAGCCTGAAACCGCCCGCGTGGAAAGAACCAAATTGATTTTCAAATCATAAGAACGTACGCAAAACTTTCGGGACAAGCCGCAAAGCGCGCTCTGCCGCCGAAGGTCAATTTACCAAAAAGGAGATTTTCTTATGGCGCTCTTCGTTTCTCTTCTTTGCGGGTTTACCCCAATGTTTTTCTTTGCCGCGTTCATCTACTGGCTCGACAGGTACGAAAAGGAACCCTTCTCGCTGTTGGGCGCAACCTTTCTTTGGGGCGTGGTCATTGCCACTGGCGGCGCGTTTATCATCAACACCCTTTTTGGCATCGGCATTTACATTGCAACAGGCTCCGAAGCCGCAGCAGATTTTGGCACCACCTCCATTGTCGCCCCGATTGTTGAGGAATTTCTCAAAGGTCTGGCGGTTGCCATTGTATTTTTTATGTACCGCAAAGAATTTGACTCCGTGCTGGATGGTCTGCTCTACGGCGGCATCGCAGGCTTGGGGTTTGCCGCGTCTGAAAACACCCTTTACATTTACCGCAATGGATATTTGGAAGGCGGCTGGGAAGGATTGGCGTTCCTCGTCTTCGTGCGCGTCTTCCTTGTGGGATGGATGCACGCCTTCTTCACCGCCTTCACCGGCGCGGGATTTGCCTACATGCGGCTGAGTCTCAGCCCGCTGCGTTTTACCTACCCGCTGATTGGGTACGGGCTGGCTGTCGCCACCCACGCATTTCACAACACCTTTGGCACGGTCATCGGCGGATTGGAAGGACTCGCGTTTGGCACGCTCCTTGACTGGATTGGCTGGGCTGCAATGTTTGGATTTATTTTATGGATGATAGGGCATGAGCGCAGCCTGCTGAAAAAACACCTCTGGGAGGAAGTCACCAGCGGGTTAATTTCGCAAGCCCAATATCAAAAAGCGCTTTCGCCGTGGACGATGACCACCGCAGGCATCGGCGCCAAATCGAAATTTTATAAATTATGCGGCGAGCTCGCCCATAAAAAAGAACAGCTTGCAAAGATGGGCGATGAAGGCGGAAACCGCGCGGCAATTGAGTCTTTGCGGCTGCAAATTTCCCAACTGACAGACTACGTTCAATAAAAAAATTAACTTTAAAATAAAAAAGACCTGACGGGTTTATGTGGTTCTACGGAAACCCGTCAGGTCTGTAATAAACCTGAAAACTACTTCGACCAGCCCTGTTCTTCAACAGACATAAAAATATCCGTTGCGGAAATCAACCCAATCAACGAGCCATGCTCATCCACAATCGGCAGGTGGTGAATTTTATGTTTCTGCATCATTTGTGAACACTCCACCAGAGTCCATTCTGCGCGCCCGGTGATGATGGGACCGGACATAATCTCGCGCACGGTCACTTCGGCGGGGTTGCGGTCCGCCGCGACAATCTTATCGCGAATATCGGTGGTGGTGACAATGCCATAACTGGGATTTTTTTCACTGATATCCACCACAACGCTGTGAATATTGCGGCGGCGCATCAACGTCATGGCGTGAGAGACGCTGGAATCAGGGTCAACGACAACAACAGGGCTGGACATCCAATCACGAACTAGGTGCGGCATGGTAATTTTTCTCCTTTGAATTATTTTATTTTAAGACTGGCAAGAATACTTTCAAATTTCATCATCAGGCTGCGGCTGTCAAACCCCGTCACAACACCGGGGGGATAGTTATCAATATTTGAAGAATGGATGAAATAAATCGCCTCATAACATGCGCCGGATTGCACCGCGCGGTAAATATGCTGTTCATAGATGTTGCCCGCGCCCGCGCCGAAAGCCGTGCTGTATGTAAATGTATAACCATTCAATTCAACACCGCCGCTGATGATTTCGGGCGCGCCGCCCGAAGGGTTGGGGTTTAGGCAGGTTGCCACAAGAGCGGCATCGGAGGAAGAGCCAATCACAAAGTAGGCTTCGCGCAAATTTGTGCCGATATACGCGCTGGTATCCACAAATTGCAGAGTCAGTTCGGGCTGCGTTTTATTATTCAATGTGGAAAGCGG
>DAOTZP010000456.1:0-14037 GCA_034434265.1 Anaerolineales bacterium
AAAGCAGGCGCGGTTGTATTCATTATCGTCATAAACTTGCAGCGCGCGCGCCTTTTCAATATGCGTTTGGGCTTCCTTCATCATCCCCAGTTTGCGGTACTGGCTTGCCAGCGAAGCATGGGCGTTTGGCATATTGGGGTCAAGTTCCAGCACCTTTTCAAAAGCGCGGATTGCCTCATGCGTCTTTCTTTCCGCCGCATACACCAAACCCAGCTTGTAATGAAAAAGCGGGTTGGACGGCTTCAAATTAATTGCAGTCTGAAAAGCGTGGATGGCGTTCTTATACTGCCCAAGCGATTTATACACTTCGCCCAATTCAGCCCAATTATTATAGCTGTTCGGCTTGTCTGCTGTCGCCTGCTTGTATCGGTTCAAATCCATCTCCAAACGAACTTGCTCCTCCGGCGAAATGCCCGCCAGCGGGTGAATTTCTTTTTTTTCAAACACCGTATCGGTAATGGCTGCGCTGGTTTCTTCCACATCATTCACGCTTTCAAAAGACGCCTCCTCCGGCAAGCTGGCGGCGGATTGAATCTGCGGCGCGGATTCTTCCTGCGGCTGCGGAGTTTGCACCGGCAATTCATATTCCAGCCGCCAATCGCTTTGACGGCTGGGAATAGGGTCGGGCTGCGGCTCTTCGGGTTGGGCAAAGTCTTCAACCCCAATCAACGACGCTTCCTCTTCCAGCTTGTGAATTTCCGAAAACACTTCAGCGGCTTCAAATTCGGCGTTGATTTCCGAAGCAAGGCTGAGCGTCAATTGACGTGAAGACAGGCTGCCCTTGGCAAGGATGGCGGCAAGGTCAATTTCGGGACGCAGAACAACCAGCGGGTTGTCACGGTCCGCGCGGACTTGTTCATCCGTCTGCGGCATAATCAAATCCGCGCGTTGAAACGCTTCCATCGCGCTTTCATAATCCTTCACCTGGCGGTACAACAAACCAAGCTTGTTCCATGTGGAAGCCTTCTCCCTTTCATCCGCCAGCAGTTCAATGCCGCGCAGGTAAAGATTGATGGCGTCTTTATATCTGCCGGTTTGCACATACGCCAGCGCAAGATTGCTGTACGACCTGCCAAACGTATTATCCTGTTTGATGGCATTTAGGTAGGCATGAATGGCAGGTTCGTACATGCCGAACATAAAATACAGGTTGCCAATTTCATTCCAAAGTTCATGATTCATGACAGCCCTCGCTTATGCGGCATAGGCGGGTTTTTGCTCGGCATACATATTGCCCAACAATCCAAAGTTCGAGCGCAAAGACAAAGTGACATGGTCGGGGTCGAGCTCATCGGCAATTTTGTAAGAAGCAATCGCGTTGTCATAATCGTTGATGCGGCGGTACACATTGCCCAAACGATTCCATGTGATGGCTTTGTCTTTATCCGAAACAAAAAGTTCAATGCTGCGTTGATACAACAAAATCGCTTCGGCAAAGCGTCCCTTTTGCACATACGCCAGCGCAAGGTTGCTATAGGGCCAGGCAAAGTGATGGTCAATTTCTATGGCTTTGCTGTAATAGACAATCGCTTCATCATACGCGCCCGCGTTCATATACACATTGCCAAGTTCGTTCCACACATGCGCGTTCTTTGTATCCATCGGCAGGCGCACCTCGCCGTTTTCGCTCACCTTCACAGGCGCTTCATTTTCGGCTTCGGCGGAATGGCTGGCAAGCGCGCGAGTCGGCTCCACAACATCTTCAAGATATTCATCATAAGCAGGCTCAACCGTGCCGCTTTCAGATTCAACCTCCATCTGCGCGTCCTCTTCCTGTGCCGCTGCGGGCGCATCCTGCGCAATCAACGGGCTGGAATACGTTTCCACCACATCCATCTGCACAGCCGCTTCGCTGACGGATTCAGAGTAAGGCGCAACCGCTGTCACTTCGGCGGTATCTTGCTGCGCTTCTTCGGGGGCTTCAAACTTCTTCAACAATTTATTCTTGATGACCAGCCAGGCGGGGACGCGCGGCTGCTCTTCGGATGATTCCTCCGGCTGGCATTCCTCTTCCGTCATTGCAGGCGCGGATTCTTCCACCGCTTCAACTTGACTCACGGCTTCAACCTTTTCCTCAGCCGCAGAAGCTTCTTGCGCGGCAAACTGCTCTTCAACTTTGGCAATCACTTCTTCGATGATTTTCACCGCGTCAAATTTTTGCTCATGCAGTTCCAGCGGAGAAGACTCCACTTCCGCTTCCGCCTGCGCCGCCGCAATGGATTCGTTCACCATCCCGGTTTGTGTCTCTTCATCCAAAGGAATGTGAGCTTCCGCGCTTTCCTCTTCCACGCGCATTTCCATATTCGGCGCAATGGCAATCTGCCCTTCTTCCGTTTGAATGACGCTCAACGGTTCGGCTTCCGCTTCGGTTTGCAGGGATTGTTCAGCAGCCGCTTCAACGGGCGCGGCAATTTTCTGCGCCGTTTCTTCTGAGGCTTCGCGCGCCCCTTCCACTGCAACGGGCAGGGCAGATTCCTCCGCGAGCGCGGTTTCTTCCGCAACAGGTTCGGCGATGACTTCGGTTTGCGCTTCTTCTTGCGATTCTTCGGCTGCGGCTTCCACAAGCTGGGCAGAAGGTTCAACTTCCGCCGCAGGCGCGGATTCTTCCCGCGCTTGCGATTCCACAACGGGTTCAACTTCCGCAACGGGTTCTTGTGCAACTTCGGGCGATTCCGCTTCCGCTACAGGCGCGGATTCTTCCTGCGCTTGCGCTTGCGCTTCCGCAACGGGTTCTTGCGCAACTGCGGGCGATTCCGATTCCGCGTCGGTCACAGGCTCTTCCACAATCACCTGCTCCAAAACGGATTCAGGGTTCACCGCTTCCGCACCGGCGGGGGGTTCGTCCAATTTATCCGCAAAGCCTGTATTGCCTTTATCCAATTCATCCGCTTTTTGGAAGGCAATCAGCGCATTTTGGTAATCATCCAATTTGCGGTAGGCATTGCCCAACCGATTCCAGCACACGGCTTTGTCTTTTGGCTCGGTCAACAGTTCAATGCTTTTCAAATACAGCGGAATGGCATCCTGCACTTTACCTTGCGTCACATAGGTCAAAGCAAGGTTGCCGAGGGGCCAACCGGCTTCGGGGTCAAGCTCGATGGCTTTTTTGTAAGAGTCCACCGCGTCATCGAGCGCGCCAGCCTTAAATTGCGCTTCGCCCAATTCCAGCCAGCGCTGGGCGTTTTGCGGGTCAATCTCCGCCGCGTTGCGATACGCCTGCACCGCTTCAGTGTGCTGGTCGCCGCGCTCAAAGATATTGCCAATCCGAATCCACGGGTTGATAAAACGATTATTAAACTCAACGTTTTTCTTTTGATACGACAGGACGGCGTCGAAGATATTGCCTAAGTCCTTCCAAAATTCCAAGTCAGACATGATTACCTCCAATTGATTAGGTGATGGGTTAATTAGCCAAACAATTGTCAAGCAGGCTGAAGCGGGCGCGCGTGACCAAATCCACTTTTTTCTTTGAGAGAACGACGGCGGTTTGATACGCTTTGCGCGCGTTCGCTTCGTCATTCATCTTGCGGTACACATTGCCAAGCCGATTCCATGCAATGGCTTTGTCTTTGTCATCGGTCAGCAGTTCAATGCTTTTGAGATATGCGGCAACCGCTTCGCGGTACTTGCCGTCAAACGCCAGCGCCATGGCAAAGTTTCCATACGCATACCCGGAATGCGGGTCAAGTTCCACGGCGGTTTTGTATGCGGCTGCGGCGTTGGCATACGAGTTGGACTTGAAGAACAGATTGCCCAGCTCCACCCACACCTGCGGGTTTTGCGAATTCGGCGCCACACGCGAAAGTTCGCGGCTGCTGCGGCGTTCCGCGCTTTGCGGGTCAAGCGCATCCGCCTGACGATATGCCTGCCGCGCGCTTTCATATTCGTTTTGCTTGCGGTAGATGTTCCCCAAGCTGTTCCATGCCGCCGCCTGTTCCTCTTTGGTTTTTAACAGGCTTGCGCTTTTGCGGTACAACAACGCGGCTTCGGCATATTTGCCCATCTTCAAATAAGTGTGGGCAAGGTTGTGATAGGGCCAGCCAAAAGACTGATTGAGCGCAATCGCTTTGTTATAGGCAATAATCGCGCTTTCGTATTCCCCGTTCTGGAAGTGAATGTTTCCTTTTTCATTCCATACTTCGGGGTCATTGCACTCGGCGGTCTTCTCTGCATTCTCAAAGGGCTCCGCCGCAACGGGCGCCCCCGATAATTTCAAAGAAGAAACCGCCAAGCCTGCAGGGGATGAAACAAAAACTTGTTGTGCATTCATAGGCAGCGCCTCCTCTTTATGATTTTGTTCAACAAAACCGCTGAACAATTCATCCTTCCAGAACCATGATTCTGAACAGGGTGTGGATATGGTTTCTTCGCGCTCGAAAAGCCACGCGGGCGCGACATGCGGATTGCCGGGCTGGGGTTCGGCGGACGGGGCTGGCTCTTGCGGCATGGCGGGAATTTCATCCGCGAGCGGCGCGTTTTGTTCCGCAGCCTCAGGCTGTGATTCGGCTGGCAAGTTGCATTCCGCCTGAGGGTCTTCCGCTTCGCGTTCGTCCGGAAGCGGCGCGCCTGATTTAAGCAAATCCGCTGTTTGGTAGGCGCGCATCGCGTTTTCGTAATCCTGAATGGCGCGGTAAAAATCCGCCAGCCGATTCCATGCCGTGATTTTGCCGTCATCATCATTCAACGCTTTCAGGCTTTGTTTGCACAAGGCAATTGCCTCTTCATACTTTCCTTGATGGGCGTGAACAAGCGCGAGATTGCAGTACGCCAAGCCAAAGGCGCGGTTGAGTTGAATGGCTTGGTGAAAGGCATGGGCGGCGTCTTCATACGCATTGGTTTTGAGAAAGAGCAAGCCGAGTTCGTTCCAAAGATTTTCCTGCTTTGGGTTTACAGCAAGCGCGCGCTGGTAGGTTTTGATGGCGTCGCGCGCGCGTCCCTGACGGATGTACACTTCGGCAAGCCGCAGCCACGGCGCAAGAAAGTGTTTGTTCAGTTCGATGGATTTTTGATACGCGGCGATTGCATCCAAATCGCGCCCGACGCTGACGTAGGCGTCGCCCAAACCAGCCCACGGCTGCGCGAACAGCGGCGCGTGTTCAATGGCTTTGCGATAGGCGGTAATGCAGTCATCCACATAGCCAATGCGGTAATACACCGCGCCCAAGCCGTTCCATGCCACCGCGTCTTTGGGGTTGTGTTTTAAGGCTTTTTGAAAGGCGAGCATGGCTTCGTCGTTACGTCCAATTTTTAAGCACAGGTTGCCGAGATTGTTCCAAACAAACATTTGTCCGGGCGCGGCTTGAATGGCTTGCTTGTAGGCTTGAATGGCTTCGTCATGTTTGTTTTGCGCGAACTTGACCAGCGCAATGGCGTTGAAACATTCGGCTTCAAACCAGTTGTCTTCAATGCGGATTGCGAATTTGAGCGCGTCGAGCAGCAGTTCTTCGGCTTTTTCAAAATCGCCGCGCCGCCAGTTAAGAATGCCAAGCGTAAGCAGTTGCTTTGCGCGGGTGAAGGCTGCTTCTTCCCGCTGCGGAAGCCCGCTGAGCATGGCTTGATGCAGGTGGATTTTTTCTTCCGTATCTTCGTGCGGTTCGGCATACTCGCCCGTGCCTTGCCAAGCGGATTCAATCGCGTCCTGCAAAATGCGCGCGGAGTCGGGCGCGTCGGGGAATTCGACCACCCGCTGGCGCATCTCCCACAAATCGGGCGCGGTCAGGGCAAGGTCGGTCAATGCTTTGGGCGTGAGCCAGATGACCATGCGAATCCGTTTGCGGAGAAAAATATCCTTATGATGACCAATCTTCGCCAGCAGGCTGATATGCGCGGGCTGGCTGGCATGAATAAAGAAGATTGCGTCTTCGGCGGCGTGAAATTTTCGCAGCAGCGGAATAAAGCCTGTGATGTTTTCGCCGCCAAGCGGAATGGGGACAATGTTTTGACCGTGTTGAATAAGCAGGTTTTTGACGGCGATTTCAGCATCCGCGCGGACATATTCCGAGTTGTAGGCAGCCAGAATGACGGCGGGGCGGTCCCATTGCGCGGCGAATTGAATCTCTTCAAACACGAGTTGAACGCGCGCGTCAAAGGGTGGTTGTGCCTGCTGAAGAAAGCCGAAGTCGGTCATAGGAGTTTCCTAAGCACGGGGTGAATATCGCACCAGTTTTCGGTTTCGCGGTATTCCAAAATGGCGAGCATTTGCAGCAAAATTTTCATGCGCTCGCTGTTTTCAAAATGCTTGTTTTCGTGCACTTTTTTGAGAATCTTGATGTCGTCTTCATCGAGAATGCGGCGGTATTCGTTGCGAATTTCCGCGGCTGCCCATTCCACATCTTCAATTTCCACGCGGGATGATTTGCGGCGGCGCGCGCAGCCAATGGCGGAGCGGACAATGCGCGAAAGCTCGCGGAAGACTCCGCCGCTGTATGCAATCGCTTCGCGCAGCGCTTCGGGGTCAATTAACTTTCCGCTCATCCGAACGCTGATGAATTTTTCAAGCGTGCTGTACCCTTCGGGGAGCAGGGTGACGGTGTCGGTGGAGCGGTGCAGGTTAATATTGGGGAGGAAAAGCGCCTGGTCGCGGATGGCGTCAAATTCCTTGCTGTAAAACAACGCGCTGGAAACGGTGTACACAATGGCGCAGGTCGGCTGCAGCATGATTTCGCGGCGGTCATGGAAAATGGCGCGGGCGCGTTCCAAGTCGGGCTTGTCCATGTCGTCAATCAAAATGAGCGGAACGCGGCGTTCCTGTTTGTAGATTGTGGTGGCAATGTGATTGATGATGTTAATCAAGCCGGTGATGTCGGTTTCAATCACCTGACGCAGTTCAATGCGCGTGGCGGGTTCCAGCTTCATCTTCATGCCTGCGCTGGCGAAAAAGGCGTCAATGGAAGCGCCCAATTCAAATTCCGAAAGATGCCCGTCCAACAGGGTGGAGACGTGTTTTTCCACTTTGCCGCGCCAGCCGTCCAACTGTTTGAGCAATTGGGCGGGGAGTTCGCCGCCCTGCTTGCGGTATTCACGAAACAGGCGGATGCCAATGGCAAGCAGCACATCGCGGAAATCAATGTCAATGATGTCGGTTTCTTCGCGGATGCTGAAGTTGAGCGTCCAGTAGCGCTTTTGAATTTCGGGGTTGTTGAGCAAATGCTGCAACTCGGTGGATTTTCCGCATCCGCGATGACCGGAGAAGAAAAACTTCGGCGGGCGGTAAAAGGGCGCGAGCAGCGCGTCCACCAGCTCATTGATGGGGTTGCCGGGGCGGCTGATGTAAAACGGGTTGTTTTTTCCATCCGGCACGGGTTTGAGCGGCAAATCCAATTCAAAGTTCAGCCATGCGCGGTCAAAGTCGGTGGCTTTGATGTATTCCAATTTTCTGATGGGGTCTTTGTTTGTCATGATAAAAATTGTATTTTTTTTCGTTTGAATTGATTAGCCAGGAAACTGGGTTTTTCATGCCCGAATGTGCGAAAGCGCAAGCGGTCATTCTTGACCAGTATTGCAGGGCGCAAATTACGCGGCGGTTTTCAATTTGCCGCCGCTGCCAAACCTTCGCGCAGGGCGTACAATGCAGCCTGTGTGCGGTTTGCCAGATGCAGCTTGTTCAAAATGCTGCTGACATACTTTGCTATCGTGCGTTCATGGACGACCATCTTCAGCGCGATTTCCTGATTGCTTAACCCGCGCGCAATTAACTTAAGGGTTTCCAACTCGCGCTGGGTAAGATGTTCCACAGGCAGGGCGCCGCTCTCGGCTGGCTTTTCAAATTCATGGATGACTTTCATTGCAATGGAAGGATGAATGGAAGCCTGCCCGCTGGCGACCTCGCGGATTGCCTGTAAGAGATGCGCGCGCGGCGTATCTTTGAGCAAATATCCCAGCGCGCCGGTGCGAATTGCCTGATATACCTGGCTGCTTTCGGCAAAGCTGGAAAGCACCAGAATGCGAATATCCGGCGAAATTTCCCGAATTTTGGGAATGGTCGCCAAGCCGTCTTGCAGCGGCATGACCATATCGAGCAGTATCACATCGGGTTTGAGTTTCTTTGCGAGCTGCACGGCTTCAATGCCGTTCTGCGCCTGACCGACAACCTCCACATCGGGTTGAAAGGCGAGAATGGCAGCCATGCCCTCACGAACAAGGTTTTGGTCATCAACAACAAGAACGCGGATTTTTTTCATACGGTCCTCCGTCTTTTATGAAGTGGTGATGGTAAACGACGAAAAACGCCGGGCGTTTTCGCTGACATTTTCAATTTCTTCAATTTGCTCGTTCCACAAATCCGCCGACCAGACTTCGACATACTCGCCCTGCCCCACCATGACAACGTCCTCTTGAATTTGCGCGTATTTGAAGAGCTCCTCCGGCACGGAGATGGTTTCTGTTTCGGCAGGCGGAAGGTAACTGGCGGAGCTGAGAAACATTCGCATTAACAAGCGGGCTTGCGGGTCTGCAATGTTGAGCGAAGTGATTCGCTCGTATATTTCACGAAAAGCGTCCATGCCAACCAGCATGATGTTTTGGTCAAAACCGCGAGTCATGTATGCGCCTTCTGACATCAGGCGAAGCCAGTGAGGTGGAACAGGCAGGCGGCGGTCATCTTTTAACCGGGTGAAGTGATGTCCAAGGAACAAGGGTGCGGTCTCCTAACATGTGTTTCAGGTCCAAGACAGTGATACAGGTATTATATGAATTTGATTTTTTTTGAATATTGAATAAAAGGGGAGAAATCGGCTTTCGCTTTTGGGAAGGGCGTATGGGCACAAATGACCATGCCGTTCACGAACAATTGACAACAATCCTGGTGAAAATAAAATCCCCGCCTTTTGCGGGGATTTTGGAATGAATGGATGCGGCGTTTTTATTTTTTGCGTCTTGGCTCTTTTTTGGAATCCGCCAAACCTTCATTCAAGGCATACAGCGCGGCTTGCGTGCGGTTTGCCAGATGCAGTTTATCCAAAATACTGCTGACGTATTTTGCCACCGTGCGGGGATGCACGGTCATGCGGTCTGCAATTTCCTGATTGCTCAATCCGCTTGCAATCAGGCGCAGGGTTTCGTTTTCGCGCGGGGTGAGCGGGTCGGCGGTGTACATCATCTCGGTTGGGTTGTCCATTTCCTGAATGACGCGCATGGCAATATTGGGCGGCATGACCGCCTCTCCCGCCGCGACTTGATGAATCGCTTCGAGCAGCTGGTTTCGGCGGACGTCTTTTAACAAAAACCCCAAAGCTCCGGCGCGCACAGCGCGGTAGGCGGCATCGCTTTCATCAAAGCCGGTTAGTATTAAAATTTTTGAATCCGGCGAAACTTCCTTCAAAATGGGAATGGCTTCCAAGCCTGTCTTTTTTGGCATTTTGTTATCGAGCAAAATGACGTCCGGTTTGAGCTGACGCGCCAGCTGTATAGCCTGCTCGCCGTTTTCCGCCTCGCCGACCACTTTAATATCCTGCTGCAGGGAAAGGATGGTCACCACGCCATCGCGCAGCACGCCTTCATCATCCGCTACAAGAACGCGAATTGATTTCATGATTTACTCCTTCTGGGAACGGTGACAATAACATGCGTCCCCATGCCCGGTTTGGAAATAATTTGAAATTCTCCATTTGCCTGTAAAGCGCGGGCGCGCATGTTGCGCAAGCCCAGCCCCGATTTATCCACAGAATCCAGGTCAAAGCCTTTGCCGTCGTCGGTGATTTCCAGCACAACGCTGCGGCGGGTTTGGCGCAAATTCACATTGACATGGCGGGGGTTGGCATGACGCATGACGTTATTCAACGCCTCCTGGGCAATGTGATACAGGGCAATTTCCTGATGTTTTTCAAGGTCAATATATTCATCGGATGTCATCTTGACTTTAATATCGGCGCGCCCTTCCACCGCATTGAGGCGGTATTGCAAGCTGGAAGCCAGCCCGTCTTTCAAGTCGCGCGGCTGCATTTCAAACAAGAACAGGCGCATTTCTTTCACGGCCTGACGGGCATTCTCGCCCATTTTGGCGAGAAATTCCTCCAAATGCAAAGGCACGCCCGCCTCCACGGCGGCTTGGGCTGCTTCGCTTAAGGCAACCAAGCCATATAATTTTTGACTGACCGAGTCATGCAAATCGCGCATGATGCGCTCGCGTTCTTTCAATGTGATGGAAAACTGGCGGCGGCGGTCGCTGTCAATCAATGTGGAAATTTGGTTTGCAATTGTCGTCAGGCGCACTACTTCATCTTCGGTATAAAGCGCGCCTTCGCTGCGCCCAAGCAGGAGACATCCCAAAATGTTATTTTCTTTTTGCGTGTAAATCACCAAAGGAATCAAGAGCGCGGAATCCACGCCCAGCTCAGCGGGGTTGACGGGCATGCCAAAATTAAACTTTTTTCGCTCCACCAGCAAGGGCTGATTTTCTTCATTCTGCGTTAACCAGCGGTACACGCCATCCGCAAATGCGCGGCTTTGAATAATCGGCGCCGCCTCCGGCGGGATGCCAAAGTGAAAATTAAGTTCCAATTTCTGCGGGGAAGCGCTTTCGCTTTGTTCAGCCAAAAACACAACGATAATCTGGCTTTGAAATGAATACACAATTTGATAGCACGCTTCTTTGATGAATTCTTCGGACTGCGTGGCGCTGCTTGCAAGGCTTGAGATTGCATTGAGCAGGACAAACAACTCGTCGCGGGCGCGCTGACGCGATTGAAGTTCAAGCGTGCGTTCGGTCACATCACGCCAGACCACCAAATGCCCCTGTGGTTTTTGATTCTCGCTTAACAACTGGGAAATGCGAATGTTTAAGTAGCGCAAGTCTTTTTGCGATTTGACCGTGCGCTTTACTTCCAAGTCTTTCACGCCTTCGGGCGAATGGAGGACTTTTGTCCAGTCGGGCAAAAGGTCTTCCACCGGCGAGCCGTAAATTTTGTCACGGGACATTCCAACCAGCCGTTCAGCCGCCGGGTTTAGGTCAATCACTTTGCCGGTTTGGTCCACCACCATCCAGCCATCGTCCATGCTTTCAACAATCACATCGCGGGTCGCGGGAGAAGCTTCCACCAGACGGCTGTTGAATTTTCCGTAGACAAAGCCCGCCACAGCAAGCGCATAAGAGAAAATAACAACGGAAATATATTCAGGGTGAAGCCCGCGCATAACAAGTAAAAACAGCGTTCCCAGCATGGGCAAAAACGCGCCGACCAGAATCGAGCCTGCGTTTTTCAGGTGCGCGCGCGGCTTGTTCAAAAACGTATCCGCCAGAATAAACAAACTGGCGGCAAGCAGGTGCAAAATATAAATTAAATTAATTTGCTCCCAAATGCGGGTTTGCGCATCGAACAAATATGCGCGGGATTGCGGAATCCAAAACAAGATTTGAGTGGCGAGCGGCTCAATCCCAAAAAGCGACAAAACCGGCAGGGCAAGCCAGCGCTTTCGATTGGTATAGGAAAACGTAAAAATAATCTGCAGCGTGGCGGCGGAGGTCAGGCAAAAGTAATTCAGGCTGCTCAACACTTCCGCGCGCATTGGCAGGGCTTTTGATGCGTCCAGCAGGTTGACCAAGCTCCAAAAAGCGACCAAGCCAGCCAGCGCCGTCGCGCTGATTCCGCCGTGTTTCCGCTGCGCGCGCAGCAGAATAAGCACGATGATAACGACAAGGATGGTCAAAATCCGAAGAAAAAATAACAGTTGCGCTGTATCCATGTATTCCTTAAGCGGCGTTTCCATGCAGATAAGTGAAACGGGGATTACACCAGCCCTGATGATGTCGTAATTCCGGCGTTTCCATGCAGATAAGTGAAACGGGCTTGTATTGTAACAAGGCAAGACCGCATGATGAATTGGCAGAGGCGATATTGCTGAAACCGCCCCCCGGCTGACCTTTTACCCTGTATTGAGGGAACAAGGTTTGAGTATCAAACAAAAAGCGAACATATCGCGCAAGGCGATGCAAAATAAAATCGCGCCATGGCGTGCATGGTTGGAAACTTGCAGCCGCGCCGCCAGCCTCAGCGCAATTAATTGCCAGCCGATGGCGTTTTTGGCGCGCGCTTGGGACGGGAAGAAAATTGGACAACGCAATGCCGAAACGCCCAAAAGTCCGGCGCGCGGCGCGGAATTTCCGCAGCGTCTTTTTCGGTCAACCAGAAGACCACGCGCGCATCGCTTTCGATGATTAACTCGCGGTGGAGGTTGAGAGCGCGGTACACCGTTCCATTGGAAGCCTGATTCGCGCTTTCCACGCCTGTGACAAAATACACCGTTTTTTCTGAAGACGCCGCCCGGCTGATTTGCAAAATCACGTCCGGGGCATCCTGTTCAACTTGCAGATACATCACCTGCCCGCCGATTTTTTCAAGTTGGGATTGAAGCAGGCGCTGGGCACGGCACGCATCAAAATTGGGGGACGAAACAGCAAACAAAATGCTTGGTTTTTTCCATGCCAGCGCAAGTTCCAATTCACTTTGCAATATCTCCAGCCCGCGCTGCAAAGACGTGCGGCGTTTTTTCTGAGTTTTTTTCATTCATCACTCTGGCAGCGCAAGAAAGTTAACCGCCTTGAGCGGCATTAACGCGCGGGTGTCCGCTTCAAGGTTTTGGTAATGCCTCACCCAAAGGTTGTAAAAAGCCGCGGCGTCCAGCGCGGTGATTTTTTGTATTTGGGCAAGGTTTTGCAGCGCGTCGTGCGTAAAGCCTGCGGTTGAAAGTATCATTCCAAAATCGCCGGGTTGAAGCACGGTAGCAAAACTCTTTATGCCTTCCAGCGTTACGGGCTGCCCTTTTTGTTTGATTTGAACAAGCAGACGGCAGCCATTTGCGCCCAGCGGGTCGGTGTAGGCAATTAAATCCACTTTCGGGGAGTCTTTTCCGGCGGGCGGCGACCAGGCGGGGTAATATTTCATCGCATATAGCAAAGAGACGAGCATTGCATGGAGCTTATAAGCGGAAAGCCCCAAAAGATATTTTTTTATCTGCGCCCATGCGGATTCCTGCGCCAGTTCAAGCGTGATGACAGATTCGGGAACAATGCGCCGCCGCAATTCATACAAGCGCAGCGCCTCGTGATAAAACTGCTGCGCGCTGGAAAACCGCGCGCCGGCTTCATATCCTTCAGGGGTAATGCGCCAAAGCCCTTTATCGTTTTTTGCCAGCCAGCCCGCCTGTGTGACTGGAATTGTAGCAATGCGGACGATTTTTTCATATTGGGGAATATGACCATTCGGCGCTGGCTGCAACTCCTCTGTTGTTAAGTTTGCAAAACGCGGAATTTGCCTCATCACATCCCGCGCCATCATGCCTTCGGAACTTTCCCACAAAATTTCAAAGACACTTCGGGTTAATTCGCCTGCTCTTTTTATCGTAAGGTTGGACATGGTTTAAGATACAGGCGCCAATCTCATGGATGACGCTTTGCCAGACGAATATACTGCTCGATGATTTCGCGGGGAAGCGGTTTCGAGCCAAGCACAACAAAATAGCCGGGAGACCAAAACTCGCCCTGCGGCGCATCTTCATCACAAGTGATTGTGAAGTTTGCAAAGAGCAACTCGGAGGTTTTTGCGCGCATATCCTTCATAAATTGCCCAATTTGCAAGGAAGGCACAACGCGCATATTCCATTCAACATAGTCCGGACAAATTGAAAGAAAATCCACTTTGCCGCCATAAGAGGCGCAAATTTCCCTAATCCATTGCTCAAGCGCGGCGGTCATCCCGCTTTCTTGCAGCAAGTGGGCGGCGCAGCGGGGAAGCAGCAGGCAGGTGTATCCCAAATCATACGCATCAGGCTGTACGGTTTCAAAAATTACTTCATTGGCAGCCATCATTTACCCAACCTGTTGCGGCGCAAATAAAAAAAACAAACTCTTTCTTTGGCAAAAACCCAAAGAAAAAGTTTTGTTAATTGTGTTTCGATGTTCTTCAGTACGATGTCCATGATAGCACCCATGCCGCGCCGCAACAATGATTTAATTTTTTATTACATTTTCATATTATACCGAATAAAACAGATAAATAACAAGTATGATTTTTTTCCTTATTTTTCACGCAATCCACACCTGCC
>DAOTZP010000457.1:0-4497 GCA_034434265.1 Anaerolineales bacterium
GTTGGGAAGGCAGCGGCGGCACAAAAACCGATACGGATACCATCAGCATCACCGTTGCCGGTGTGGAGCCGACAATCGTCAGCGTCACTTCTTCCACAGCAAACGGCTCATACAAAATTGGCGATACGATTTCCATTCAAGTTGTCTTTGACATGAGCGTTACAGTGGATACCAGCGGCGGCGCGCCAACCTTAACCCTTGAAACCGGTGCAACGGACCGCAATGCGGCTTACCTCAGCGGAAGCGGCACGGATACATTGACCTTTATTTACAGCGTGCAAAGCGGCGACCAAAGCGCCGACCTCGATTATCCAAGCACATCCGCGCTGGCGTTGAATGGCGCAGTCATTTCCGGCAGCAGCAACAGCCTGCCAGCCGTATTAACTTTGCCCGCAGTCGGCGGCGCGAACTCCATCGCCGGGCAAAAAGATATTGTGATTGATGGAATCGCACCGGAGGTGGATTCCACCACGCTGCTTTCCTCTTACGCGGTTGGCGCGGGACCCGTCGCCTTTGATGTGACGTTCACCAAAGACATGACCGCCCCGCAAACCTTCCTGCTGGTGGAGCGTGGCGCAAACGAAGCCTTTGATACGGCGTCGTGCGCGGGCGGCGCGCAAAGCGATGACACGCAAATCACCCTTCAAACCGTAACGTATGACCAGCCTTTCTTCACATCCTCCATTACGTTGAACAGCGCCTTGCCCGGCGGAAGGTATCGCCTGTTTGTTTGCGCCGCCAATACCGATGTGAATGGAAATCACCTCGCTGGCAGCGGCGGCTATAACACGGATGAGATAATTGATTTTAGCGTCGGGCAAACTTTGACATACTACTCCAACAACAAACAGGATGGCTGGGTGCTTAAACCCAAAAACGCCTCATGGAATATGCCCGTGCTTTCCACCGCCGCCATAGTGGCGGGAGATAACGCCCAAAACCGTCAATTCCGCTCCATTCTTTCTTTCAACACTTCTTCGCTTCCATCGGATGCGGTGATTACCAGCGCCAGATTGATGATTAAGCAAAAGGAAGTGAAGGGCAAAAATCCCGTCACAAAATTTGGAGTCTTTTACTTTGACCTTCGCACCGGCGCGTTTGGGCTTGCTTCCCTGCAAAAGACCGATTTCAGTTCCACCGCAAGCAAAGGCAAGGCGGGCAGTTTGCTTGCCGCAGGCGCAGGCTGGTATCAATCCGACTTAAATTCCGCCGCGCGTTTGCTCATTAATCCCAACGGCTTGACACAGTTCCGCTTGTATTTCAACCTGCCCACCAACAACAACGGCGTGATGGACGCGATTGTGTTTTACGATGGCGGCGCGGAACTTGCCAATAAACCGCGCTTGATTTTGGAATACCACGTTCCGTAATATCGCGTTTCAAGCCGTGTTTCAAAAAGGACAGCCGCACAAAAAGCGGCTGTCCTTTTTTGGGTTGAAATCCGTGTAGAATGTATCCATTCACATTCAGGAGATTTCTCTCGTTTATGGTTAGGAAAATCGTTAATCTTTTTGCGCTGCTTTTTACGCTCGGCGTTTTGGCTTTGGCAATTTGGAATTTTGATGTTGTATTACGCATGGCTGCCGCGTGGCAAAGCGGAACGTTAACGGAGGAAAAAATCCGCTATGAGTTGGCGGCTTATAATTTTGGCAAGCAGCCGCTTGTGCAGCCGGTGAAGCAAAAAATTTCCCCTGTGGATGGCATGGTGCAGTTATACGTCCCTGCGGGGGGATTCCCAATGGGCAACCCGTATTCAGACGGCTCTTCCAGCCCCGTGCATGGCGTGTACCTTAAAGCATTTTGGATTGACCGCGTGGAAGTCAGCAACGCCATGTATCTCAAATGTATCAAAGCAGGCAAATGCACGCCGTTGGTTTCAGATAACATTTATTACAAAAATTGGATTTACCGCGACCACCCCGTTGTGTATGTGACATGGCAGCAGGCGCGGACATATTGCAAATGGGCGCGGCGGGATTTGCCCACCGAGGCGCAATGGGAAAAAGCCGCGCGCGGCACGGACGGGCGTTTGTACCCTTGGGGCGAACAAAAACCCAACCCTTCGCTGGCAAATTTTGCGGGGAGTCTTATTCATCAATCCGTTTCGGTGTACCGTTACCCGCTGGGCGCAAGCCCGTATGGCGCGTTGAATATGTCCGGCAACGCCCGCGAATGGGTGTTGGATTGGTACGACCCGAACTATTACAGCATTTCTCCCGTCAAAAATCCACGCGGACCCAAGCAGGGAACGGAGCGTTCTTTACGCAGCGGTTCTTATAATGAGGACGCGCTGGAGATTATGGCGACCAGACGTTATAAACACCAGCCGCAGTCCGCAGGGCTGAGCCGCGGGTTTCGCTGCGCGGAAAATTAATCCCCAAACCCGGCGGGCGGAATGCCAAGCGCTTGAATCAACCGCGCCCAATAATTAACCTGCGCCGCCGTGCTGGCAAGGATGACAAACTCGCGTTCATTGAACGCGCGTTTTACTTTTTCCACCAATTCAGGCTCAAACTTAAGCGGCGTTTGTGAAACGGCGCGCGCGTACGCAATGGCGAGCTTTTCACGTTCTGAAAACGAAGCGACGGTTTCATACTCTCCGCGCAGCGCGTCAGACTCCTCGTCCGTAATTCCATATTTGCGATGTTCATGCGAGTTCATATCAATACAAAACGGGCAAGCCGCAGCGTGAGAAGCAGCCATGCGTATGAGTTTTAACATGCGTTTGCTCATTGCCCCGTCTTCATGCGCCACCAGCGCTTCCATCACGCCGGAGCCGATTGCCGCCTTGGGATACCAGCTCAAAATACGCGCGGGCAGCATCCGCTTGCCGGTGATTCGTTCAGAAACCCAAATGCCCAGCCGTAAAACCGGCGGGATTCGTTTCGGTTCGGGAATAAAAGCCGTCATCATATCTCAATGCAGGTGGCTGGCTGTGCCAAACGCATGTTCATACGCCAAAAACAGATAATATCCCCAATCGAAAGGCAGGGAATATTCAAGCGGCATGCCGTTGCGCGAAGACGGCGCGCCCTTCAAATTGCGTTCAAGAAAATCCAGCATTTCCTTCCATGCTTGCGCCTGCGCTCCGCCAGCCCGCACCCCATCCGCATTGACGACAAACGCATGAGGCTGCCCGTCATACACGCTGATTTGATGCAGCACACCGGCAGCCTGCAAGCCTTTATTTAAGGCGTCCACTTCCTCCAATGGAATGGAGACATCCGCGCCGCCAAAAATTCCCAGCACGGGCGCGGGCAGGTTTTTTAATACTTCGGGGTTTGTTTCCGAAGAGCCGTAAAACACAACCGTTGCCGCAATGTTTGGATTGCTCAAACTATACAGCAGCGAAACCCGCCCGCCGTAACAAAAGCCCGCAATGCCAATTTGCTTGGGGTTTACATTGGGCTGCGCTTCAAGCCATGCAAAGACTGAATCCAAATCCGTATTAATTTGCGCCTGCTCCGCTTGCGTAACAAGATATACCGCGCGGGGAATCCACGATGTTGTTTCGCCGCGGAAAGTATCCGGCGCAATCACCAAATATCCGCTTTCGGCAAGCAACTCTGCGCGCGAGATGGTATCTTCATTCAGACCAAAAAATTCATGAATCATAATCACGGCGGGGAAGGGACCTTCGCCTTTTGGCGCTGCCACATACGCGTACACATCCGGGGCGCCGTTCGCTCCCGGAATGGTGAGATTAGCCAGCCCGTTGATTCTTTCCGCGCCCAGCGCCGCATCCGCCGCAATGCTTATGGGAATGAATAAAATCACGGCGGCAAGCGCAATCGCAATCCACTTCAAAATCCGCAAAAACTTTTTCATTACAAAACTCCTTGGGCTTTTTTGATTGTTATCAGATGATGCGGGGGAAGAAAAATTTACAAAACCTTGAAAATATTAAATCGGAATTGAAAAAAACAATAAAAACCGCCTGTAAAAGTTAATTTTACATATTTCCTGTTGACAAAAATTAAAAATGTAATAAAATATTATTAAGTTTTTGTTGGAAACCTTTAACTTTATCGAGGTGAAAATGAAAAATCTTGAACCTTCCTTGAATGAAAACTGGGCTGTGCGCTTTTTCTCCATTTTTACGGGGCAGGCGCTTTCGTTGTTTGGCTCCGCGCTTGTGCAGTTTGCGCTTATCTGGCATCTTACGCAGCAAACCGGCTCCGCTACGGTGCTTGCAATGGCTTCGCTGTTTGGCATGTTGCCTCAAATTTTGCTTGGACCAATCGCCGGTACGGTTGTGGACCGCGGCAACCGCCGCCTGATTATGATTTTCGCTGACGCGCTTATCGCGGTTTCCACTTTGGGGCTGGCGTATCTGTTTTGGGCAAACCTGATTCAGGTTTGGCATATTTACCTCGCCTTGACCATTCGCTCGCTGGGCGGCGCGTTTCACCACCCGGCGATGTCCTCCTCCACCACGCTGATGGTTCCCAAGCAGCATCTTGCGCGCGTTGCGGGCGCCAATCAAACTCTGCAAGG
>DAOTZP010000458.1:0-2640 GCA_034434265.1 Anaerolineales bacterium
TTTCCTTGCCAGCCAGCCGCCCAGCAGCGGAATGCCAAAAGTCCACGGCACGGTGAAAAGAGTCATCACGCGCCAGTAATCCCACCATTCATGCAGCGCGGTTTTGCCCCATTGCCAATTTTCCAAATGCCAGCGCCAAAGAACATAATAGCTGATGATGCTGAACTCGGCGGTAATGCTGAATAAAAACGCGCGCCAAAAATTGGAGGAGGTGAGCGCAAGCGCGGCAAACGGAATCAACCACATGGGATACCAAATGCGAAAGACCGAGCCAAGCAGCAGCTGGCTGAAATATGCCAGAAAGCCCGCTGCAAGAAAACTTATTTTTTTGCGCGCCAGCATAAACATCAAATACGCATAATATAAAATAAACACATTGCGAAAGGCGGGCATCACATACTTGCCATATTCGGGAAACAAATTCCACGAGGCAACCAGCACGGCATACGCGGGCGAATATCCGCGCCTGTCGAACAGGGCTTGTCTTGCGCCTTCAAACACTGCGGGGAAGGGACCCATGGCGGCGTAGAAAAAATACGAAAGCGCGAAAAAAATAAAGGTGAGTCCCAGCCCGCGTAAAAATCCCGTCTTCCAGTTTGGCGCGTGAAAGAGCAGGAAAACCCCAAACAGCGGAAGCAGAATGAGCGCGGTGGTTTTGACCAGCGTTGCCAGTGTGAAGGCAAACGCCGTCTGAATCCATTTTTCTTTTTGCTGGAAAATTAATCCCAGCGTGATGAAGAACAGCGCCAGCATGTCGTTGTGACCGTTGCCGATGGCTTCAAGCAAAATGAATGGATTGAGCGCAAAAAACGCGGACATGACCAACCCGCTGACTTTATTTTCGCTTTCCTGCTTTGCCAGCCCGCCGAGCAAAACCGCCGTGCCGAGATACGCTGCCAGCGAGACGAGTTTCATGGCGATGATTCCGCCTGCCATGTCGAGCGCGCCCAGCCTTAAAGGAATCTGCGCGGTGAGCTCCCATAGCGGACCGTACGGCGAGGGTTCGTTTGCAAATTCGCCCGCCAGCGCAATGTACGGGTCTTGGGGAAAGTCGGCGGGCAGCGCGGTCATCGGGTTGGCGTTGTAGAGCGTCCACAATCTGCCGCGCACAACGTACAGCCCCACGTCAATAGCGGTGATGGGGTACAGCCAGAGCAAAATGATTCCGCACACTGTTCCAATGCCAAGCGCCCAGCCAAAGAGGGATTTTTGTTCAGTGGTTTCTTTAACAGAATACAGCAAGGCAAGAATCCGCCAATAGGCATAAAACATGCCGAGTAAGCCAAGCATGTAAATGTAAATGAGCGGTTTGTTTTCGCGCAGCATCATTTCCAAATCCAGCATGGGACGGGTGGAATCAATGGCGGGGCGCAGGGGAAATAACGCAATGAAGGTCAGGCAAATGCCCGCCATCACCGCGCCCCATTCGATGATTTGGCGGCGGAGTGATGTATCGTTTGTCATTTATGTTTTCTTGCCTCTGCATAATTTGCCGCCGCCGCATACAGCAGAAACACGCCAATCATGATGAACATGGCAGCCTGCAAGCCCAGCCAGCGGAATTGCCAAACGCCAAACCCGGCAAAGACCGCGCCGACCAGCCCGTAAAAGATTGCGTTTCGCATATAACCCGCCGCAACTCGTTTGGATTGGAATAAACTGCGCGCGGTTAATTGTTCCAGCCTGTGAACTTCGTCTTCGTGGCGGTGTTTGCAGGCAAGTACATCATCCACCAGCGCGGCGCACTCGGCGCACAATCCGCGCTGACAGTGTTTGCATAATCCCATGGCGGGCGTTTCGGGGTGGTGGAAACAGTTCATAAAATCACCTTTATTACATCATAAACAAAGTCTTTGAAAGTTTTTTCCTTTTCAGGGTTTCTCAGTCGCTGCGCTCCTTCGAAATGACAGAGCAAGGTTATTGACACTTTTGCAAGAAATCCACTTAAGAAACGCTCTCTTAATTTCTATCGCAAAGGCGCGGAGAAATTCTTAACCTCGATGGATAACATTCTTTCCATACTTTTCTTGTAACTTATCCACCACCTCTTGCAGTTTGCGCGACTTTTCGCTCTCTGCGGAATCTCACAGCCTGAGCTGGCGAATCGGAGCCCCAAGCCCGCTGATTCCAACGCCGAGCAGCTTCACGGGTTGATTTTCAGTCCGCGTTTGGCGCAGCAACTTCAACGCGGACTTGAAGATGTCGTCCTCGCTGTCTGTGGGTGCGGGCAAGGTGGTTTGCCGCGTGAGGGTTGTAAAATCCGCCCAGCGGAGTTTAATTTTGACCGTCCTGCCTGCCAGTTCATTTTTTCGCAACTGCCGCGCCACCTCGCGCGATTGCTCGCGCAGCGTTTTTTCCAATGTTTTTTCATCGCGCACATCCACGCTGAAGGCGGTTTCCTGACTGATGGATTTGGTTTCGTATTCTGTAGTCACTGGGCGGTCATCCATGCCGCGCGCGTGACGGTACAAGTCGCGCCCGTTTTCGCCGAACAGGTTAATTAACCAAAGTTGCCCCCCTTGCTTAATTTTTACCGCAGAGGAGCGGAGGACACGGAGAAATTCATTAAAAACTCTGCGCCCTCTGCGTCTCGGCGGTTCAAAGCAGGCAAAATCCTTCTTCCCTTTTGAAGGCGGCAAC
>DAOTZP010000459.1:0-2738 GCA_034434265.1 Anaerolineales bacterium
CAAAAACGCCAAGCAGAACCGCCTGCACGGCTGCGTTTTGCAGAAACGAGGATGCTTCATTGTCTTGTTTGCTGACAGACCAGCGCAGCCCGAAGAATGCAAGCGTAAACGCAATTGCAACTCCGGCAAAATTGAGCAGCGCGCTTGTGCCTGCCGCTTCACTTAACTCCGATAAAGTTTTCGCCAATTCAAACCCAATAAAAAGACCGGCGGGAAGCCCAAGAAGGCTGAGGTTAATGCTTGCAAGCGGGCTTTTGACGTTTTTCATCAAGTTGCGGGCGGCAAAGAAGCTAAGCGGGAAGGAAAGCAAAGTGCCGAGCAACGTTGCCAGAAACGCCATGAACACGGTTTCTATGATTTTGTCCCATGTATCGCGCGCGCTTTGACTCCAACTTGGAAAGCCGACGTTGGTGTAAGCATACACGCGGACATATTGAACTTGTTCGCTTGCGCGGTCGGCGGGGAGTTGAACTTCAACGCTGAATTGCCCGCTGTTATCGGCGCGGGCGCGGGCTTTGGTCAATGCCAGCTGGCTGTTGGGGTCGCTGCCGGGGACGAATGAAATGACCGCGTCTTCATTGGCGGGGAAGTTGTACCCTTTTATTAAAACAGTTGGAGAATCCAGTAAAATGCAGCCGGGCATTTCAATGTAGGCTTCCCCGCTGTATGTCGTTTGTGTTTGAGGGGCGCTGCCTTTGGCGCACGGAATATGGACCGGCGCGTTGATGAGCGTTTCTTTTCGTTCAAAAACAAACAGGTTGGGATTGGCAAGGGCGCGAATGACGCGCTCGCGGCTTTGCTGGCGGCTTTCTTTGCGGAATTCCGAAAGGTTCACTTTGGTGACTTGAAAGGCATACGCAATCATTAGCATTGCCAGCGCAAAGAAAAATCCGTTTCGCAAGGAAGTCCAAACGGAGACTTTTTCTTTTTTTGTTTCTGGGGAATTTTGATTTGACATAGGTTTTATCCCACGCGCTCCGCTTCGCGCCCGTAAATTTCCTTGAATTTTTTTTCGTCAATTTCGTTGGGCAATCCTTCAAAGACCAGTTTGCCGCCGTTGAGCGCCACCACGCGGTCGGCGTATTTATGCACAAGGTCAAGGAAGTGCAGGCTGCATAAAACGGTCACGCCGTCTTCTTTGTTGATTTGCTCCAAATGTTTCATGATGCTGTGCGCGAGGACAGGGTCGAGGCTGGCAACCGGCTCATCCGCGAGAATAATTTGCGGGTCCTGCATTAACGCGCGGGCGATTCCCACGCGCTGCTGTTGCCCGCCGCTTAGTTCGTCGGCGCGGTACTCCGCCTTGTCCGGAATTCCCACACGCGCGAGTGTCTGATGCGCTTTGGCAATATCTTCTTTTGAGAAACGGTTGAATAGACTCCATGCCGGGTTGTTGTACCCAAGCCTTCCGGCGAGCACGTTGGTCAACACTTTTGAGCGGCTGACCAGATTGAAGTTTTGAAAGACCATGCCGATTTTGCGGCGGATGCGGCGCAGTTCTTCGGGCGAGGCGGAGGTGACATCCTGACCATTCCAGATGACTTGTCCGGAAGTCGGCTCAATCAGGCGGTTGATGCAGCGCAGCAAGGTGGATTTGCCCGAACCGCTCAAGCCGATGACCGCAAGGAATTGTCCTTTGGGAACTTCAAAACTGACGTTTGTTAATGCCTGCACGCCGCCATCATACACTTTGGTCAAATTTTTAATTTGCAGCATGGTTTTTCCTTATTATGATGTTTTGTATGAAGAAAGCGAAGGGTCTCTTTATTGGGATAAAAATACCCTTCGCTTTGTCCATCATGAACAATGGGAAGAATTGCGGGCAGGAAAGTCATTCCTGCCCGCAAATGGATGCGAGACGATTATTTGGCGAGGTCGGCGGTGGAAATGCCGGCTTCGATGATGGCAAGGCGGACGTTGTCATAATCCGCGTCGGTGACGGGCAGCACGCTCGTCCATGAATAGGGCTTCATGGCGGTGGCAAAGCCTTCGGGGTCGTTGGTCGCAAAGTCAAACAGCGCCTGCAAGATTTGGTCTTTCAACGCGGGGTCGAAGGCTGGACCAAAGGAGACAGTGTCGTTTGCGAAGGCGGGGGTCACAGCGAGGATGCGGACTTTCTGCATGACATCGGGAACTTCCTTGCGGAGGTTGCGGCGGGCGTCGCGGGGTTCATAGTTGCCGCACATGACGGTTTTGTCTTCCGCTGTGTTCGCGCAGGAGGCGAGCAAGTCGGCGGGGATTTCAAAATTGGTCAAGCCCTCCAAGCCGAGGCTTTTGCCATCCACATTGGCGGGGCTGAAGAACGCGGTGCCGAAGTCCACTTCGCCGTTGTACACAGCGCGAATCACGCCGTCGTGCGAACCGGCTTCCACCATTTCACCGGGGGTGATGCCTTCTTGCTTGAACAGCCAGAGCGGGTAAGCATAGCCGGAGGTGGAAGTGGCATCGGGGTACGCCCACTTCTTGCCGTTTAAGTCCGCAAGGGTCTGAATTTCGCTGTCACGGGCGACAACAATCATCGCGGCGTACCAATCCAAACCAAAGCGGACGGCTTTACCGCCAACGGTGACTCCGCACAGTTCGCTGGCAAGCACATAGCCCAGCGGAGGAATGAAGCCCATGGTGTCTTCGGGGGAGGCGCACATTTCTTCAATCACTGCGGCGTAGGAAGTCGGCACTTCCACTTCAAAGGTCAAGCCGGTGGATTCGCTCAAGGTTTGCGCGAGCAAATCTCCTCC
>DAOTZP010000460.1:0-8783 GCA_034434265.1 Anaerolineales bacterium
CCGCCGAGTCGCAGAGGGTGCAGAGTTTTTAATGAATTTCTCCGTGTCCTCCGCGCCTCTGTGGTAAAAAAATAAGAAGGGTAGCAACTTGGGTTAAATAACCAAAAGAGAAGCATAAAAATGATTGAACGAACCGACCTTAGAAACATTGCCATCATCGCGCATGTTGACCACGGCAAGACCACGCTGGTGGATGGCTTGCTGCGCCAGTCGCACACCTTCCGCGAAAATCAGCACATTGAAGAGCGCGTGATGGATTCCAACGACCTTGAGCGCGAGCGCGGTATTACCATCCTTGCGAAAAACACCGCCATTACATTGGTGGACCCGGAAACCAAACAAAACGTCAAAGTGAACATTGTGGATACGCCCGGACATGCCGATTTTGGCGGCGAAGTGGAGCGTGTGATGAACATGGTGGACGGCGTGCTGCTGCTGGTGGATGCCGCCGAAGGTCCCATGCCGCAGACGCGCTTTGTGTTAAAGAAAGCGCTGGAAATGGGTCACAAAGCTATTGTGGTCATCAACAAAGTGGACCGCAAAGACGCCGAACCTTCGCGCGTGTTGAACGAAACGTTTGATTTGTTCATTGAACTTGGCGCGACAGAAGAGCAAGCCGATTTCCCCGTGATTTACGCCGTAGGCATTGACCAGCGCGCCGGGCTTACCCCCGAACTTGGACCTGATTTGAAGCCGTTGTTTGACGTGATTTTGCGGCACATCCCCGCGCCCAAAGTGGACCCTGACGCCCCGCTGCAAATGCTGGTGACGACTCTCGGTTATGATGATTATCGCGGCGTGACGGCTGTCGGGCGCATTTTTGCTGGCAGAATCAAAGCCGGTCAGCGCCTTGCGCGGTTGACCATTGATGGGCGGGTTTTATCTGAGTCTGCAAAATATCTTTACACCTTTCAAGGGTTAAATAAAATTGAAATTCAAGAAGCAATGGCGGGCGATATTATCTCGATTGCCGGTTTGGATGGAATTGCCATTGGCGAAACGCTCGCCGACCCGGCAAACCCCGTTGCGCTGCCCACCATCAAAGTTGAAGAGCCGACCGTCCGCATGACGTTTGGCGTGAATACTTCGCCTTTTGCGGGGCGCGAGGGCAAGTGGGGCACGTCGCGCAAACTGCGCGAGCGTTTGTATGAGGAATTGCGTACAAACGTTTCACTGCGCGTTGAGGATACCGAATCGGCTGAGAACTTTTTGGTCTCCGGGCGCGGCGAATTGCATTTGGGAATTTTGATTGAAACCATGCGCCGCGAGGGGTATGAATTTCAAGTCTCGCGCCCTGAGGTGATTTATCACAAAGCCGAAGACGGCGCGCTGCTTGAACCGTATGAAGAAGTGCATATTGAAACCAGTGACGAGACCGTTGGCGCGGTGGTGGAAATGCTCGGCTCGCGGCGCGGCAAGATGATGGAGATGCACCCGGCGGGTCAGGGGATGACGCGCATGGTGTATATTGTCCCCACCCGCGGGCTGCTTGGCTTCCGTTATCAATTCCTCACCGCCACGCGCGGCGCGGGAATTATGCACACCATCTTTCACGGGTATGATGAGCTGGCGGGTCCAATTAATACGCGCGCGCGCGGCTCAATTGTGGCGTGGGAAGCGGGGACAACGACCGCATACGCGCTCAAAAGCGCCGAAGAACGCGGGCAGTTGTTCGTTGGTCCCGGCGTGGAAGTGTATGAAGGCATGGTGGTTGGCGAAAACGCGCGCGGAAGCGACCTGCCCGTGAATGTTTGCAAGAAGAAGCATCTCACCAATATGCGCGCCTCCGGCGGCGATATGGAAATTCGCTTGACGCCCCCGCGCCAGATGAGTTTGGATGAAGCCATTGAATATCTTTCGGATGATGAACTGCTGGAAGTGACGCCCGAAAACTTCCGCATTCGCAAACGAATTCTCAACACTGAAGAGCGCGGAAAGCAATCCAAGAAAGCAAAAGAACAATTTGGCGAAGAGTAAAAAATACGCCTCCGTCATCCGCCGGGTAAGCGGAAACGGAGGCGTTTTTTTTCAATCAGGCTTGCGGTTTTTGACTTTGCTATGAGCAGCCGCCAATAAAGGGGAAAAATACGCACCAGCGATAGGTGGCGTCCACCCACCAGAAAAATGCGGCGCACATGCACAGGAATAAAAACACGCCGCCGCCGATAAAAACAGGCATAAGGTTGGATTTCTTTTCAACCGGCTGCGGAGCAGGAGCGACGGGCGCAGGCGCGTATGCAGGCGGCGCGGATGGAGTCGCTGCTTGCACCGGGCGCGGCGAATCAACCCGCGCGGATTTGCGCGGCGTGGCAACCATCGTGGCGCCCGGGTCCATATTGATTGCCTCGTACATCAGCACAATTTGTTCGCCAAGCGAGATGACATCGCCGGGTTTTAATACCACCATGCTCGAAAGCCGCTGTCCGTTGACAAAAGTTCCATTGGTTGAGCCGAGGTCTTCCAATACATACTTGCCGCCTTGAAAAGAAAGTTTGGCATGTTTGCGGGAAACTTCAGCGTCATTAATGGCAACGCCATTGGATGCGTCGCGCCCGATGGTTATCTGGTCCCCTTCCAGTGGGAAGGTCACGCCCGGCGTTGGTCCTGACCTCATGACAAGTTGAAATTGAGACATCTTCTTCCTCCAATAAGTTGGTTTGGTTTAGTGTACAAGGTTGAATCAAAAAAGTCAAATTATGATTTTTTCTTTTTCCGCTGCGCGGGTTGGGATTCAGGCGCGGGCTGCGGCGGGGGGGCAACTTCCTGCGCGTTCAAAGGCAAAAAGATGTTAAATTCAGAGCCGACGCCTACTTTGCTTTTTACTTCCACGCGCCCCTCATGTCCGTTGATGATTTGCTTGCAGATGGAAAGCCCCAAACCGGTGCCGGAGGCGCGGGATTCGTTTTCCTTTACCCGGTAAAACTTTTCAAACAAACGCGGCAGCGAAGATTCAGGAATGCCGACGCCGGTATCTTGCACTTGAATTTTCATCTCTTTTCCCGCAACTTGGGCGCGCAAAAACACGCTGCCATTGGGACGGTTGTATTTGATTGCGTTGCTTAATAAATTAATCAAAACTTGTTTGAGTTTATCGCGGTCGGCTTCAAGAGGCGGAAGGTCATCCGGCGTTTCAAGTTGAATTTGAATTTTCTCTTCCTGCGCTTTGGCAAGCATAATTTCTCGGCATTCTTTTATCAAGTCCGGCAGGTGAAATTTGGACTTGCGAAACTGAACCCGCCCCGATTCAAGCCGCGCAAGGTCAAGGAAGGAAGACGCCAGCGTGCTGAGCCGAAGCGTTTCATTATGGATGTTGGCTGAAATCTGCTCGCGCTGCTCTTGTGAAATTTCCGGGCGCATGAGCAAATGCGTGGCAGTGCTGAGGGAAGCCAGCGGGGTGCGCAGCTCGTGCACGAATTCGGAAATTAAATCGGACTGTTGGAAAAGCCGCGCGTTTTCAATCGCCACCGCCGCCTGCGCCCCCAACACCACCAGCATGGATTCGTCCGATTCGCTGAACCCTTCTTTTTTATTCAGCGCTTCAAGAACGCCGATGATTTTATTTTTGTTCACCAGCGGAATGCCAAGCAGCGAGTTGGTTGAGAAGCCGGTTGTTTTTTCCACTTTTGAAAAGAAGCGCTTGTCTTCATGCACGTTTTCAATTCGCACGGGCTTGCGGTGGGTGACAATCCAACCGGCGATGCTGCCTTCCAATGGGACGAGGATGCCGCGCTGCATGGATTCATCCATATTGGTGGAAACTTGAAAATATAATTGCTGGGAGGCGTCGTCATACAACAAAATGGAGGCAGCCTCCGCGCCGCTGATTTCGGTTGCGGCGTGGACAATGCGCGTGAGCAGCACATTCAAGTCAAGGGTGGAGGCTAAGTCGCGCGCAATATCCACCAAACGCCGGTAACCGTCCAGCCGTTCGGTCTTTACTTCTGCCATTTCACTCTCTCCATAATCGCAGGAATTACTTGGGCAACATCTTCCAAAATGCTGACATCGGCGCGCACATTAAGATATGTAGGCGCGTTGTTAATGATGACCAGATGCGCGCCGCGGTCCAATGCCTGCATGGGCAGCCCGGCGACGGGCAGCACTTCGAGGGATGAGCCAGCCACCACCATCAAGTCGCATTCGCGGGCGGCGCGCTGGGCTTTCATCCACGCCGCTTGGGGCAACTGTTCGCCAAACAAAATCACGTCCGGTTTTAAGATTTGTCCGCAGCGGGAACAGCGCGGTACTGCGCCGGTATCAACAAAATGTCTCAGGTGCGCCTGCGCTTCTTCTTGAAGATAACATTGCGTGCATGTGAGCGTTTGCATCGTGCCGTGCATTTCAATCACATCGCGCGAACCTGCTTTTTGGTGCAGCGTATCAACATTTTGGGTAATGATGGAACTTACCAATCCCGCCTGCTGCATTTCAGCCAGCGCAATGTGCGCCGCGTTGGGCTTGGCATAAAAAATTTGGCTTGCCAGCGGGCGAAACCATGCAAAAAATTTTTCCGGTTCGGTGCGAAAGGTGTGAAGCGACGCAACCATCATCGGCTCATCATGAGTCCATAGCCCCCTGTCTGTTGAGCGAAAGTCTGGAATGCCGGAAGGCGTTGAAATGCCCGCGCCGGTTAATATCACTGCGCGAGTTGATTGGCGAAGCAGATTTGCCACAAAATCAATCGCTTCAAGCGTGGGCGTGGAAAATTCAATCATCGCGCCTTTTCACGTTCCAGAATTGTATCCGCCATTTTCAAAAATTGTTGAACCGTCATATTCGTTGGCTGGGCAATGACTGCGGGCATTTTTGCGCGCGCGCCTTGCAGGAATAATTCCGGCGCGGGAGTAAAGGTAACCAGTACCGGATGCCCAAGCGCTTCCTGCACCTGTATGGTGGACATTTGCATTTCGGACCGCTGGCGGTTATTCAAAACCGCACTGATGCGGGAACGGTCAATTTGCATGTTGGCGAGGGTGTCAATTAACAACTTGCTGTGAAGCAGTGAATTTGGCATCCCTTCCACCACCACCACCCGTTCATTGCAGGCTGGCAGAATTTTTTGCGAAAACATCGGCAGCGCGGACCCAAGGTCCAAAATGACAAACCGCGCCAGCGTGGAAAGCCGGTTTGCAATTGCTTCAAAATTTTGCGTTTGCGAAATCAAGGCGGCGTCGCGCGGGTTTTCAGAAGCCAGCAAAAACTTAATGCCGCAAGGATGCTGTGTTAAAGAAGCGTACACTTTTTCGCGCGTAATTTCAGCGATATTTCCTTGCAATAAATCAACCAACCCTCTTTGATTGGGAACGCCCAAATCCAGCCCCAGCGTGCCTTGCCCCGGCGTAAATTCCGCCACAATCACTTCGGCTTGAGTGCGGCTGTACAATGCGGCAGCCAAATTCACAGAAACGGAAGAAACGCCCAGCCCGCCGCGCGCGGCAAGGATGCCGATGACATACGCGCGCTGCTCTTTGGCTGCCTGTGCTGCCGGTCCCGAGCCAGCCGCTTCTTTTTTCGGCGAGCGAGCCAGTAAAGCGCGGACATGCGCTTGCAATTCAGTCGGGTGGGTAGGCTTGGTCAGGTAATCATCCGCGCCGGATTCAAAGCCGGTCACTTTATCATCCAGCTGTGTTTTTGCGGTGAACATCAGAATTGGAATGGAAGCGGTCACCGGGTTTTTTCGCAGCCGCCGCGTCACTTCATAACCGTCCATATCCGGCATCATCACATCAAGCAAAATTAAATCCGGGCGTTCCTCCAATGCTTTTGCCAGTCCTAAAGCCCCATTTGAAGCGGCGCTGATTTCGTACCCTTGTTTTTGCAGCATTAACCCCACTAATTTCAGGGTATCCACGTCGTCATCCACTATGAGTATCTTCTCTGCCATTCGCTTCTATCCTGTTCCATTTGTAAAAAAACAAAAGAAATCCAACAAAATTTGAACGCTGACGGCGGACTACGGTTTGTGGTCGGCGGTCTGCCGTCAACATTTTGTAAAAAAACTTTCGGCGAGCTGCTTGTATTTCAAACCTGCAAAAGAACCAACATAATTATAATGGATTAACAGCGGGGATTCATTGTGCTATAATCACAATGCGTATGAGCAAATACGCCAGCGGGCAGCCATGCCCCCTTCCTTGGGGATGACAGGCTTCGACGGGAGAGGCTGGTCCCGAAATGCGAGCCGAGCGCGCACCGACCTCGATAAATCAGTGCAACCATTAAGTGCCAACCGCACTTCCTACGCTGCTATGCCCCTCGCTGCGTAAGCGAGACATAACAGCCGGTCTCCTTGGATGAGACCGCGTCCGCCGCGCACCGCCCTCCATCGGGTGACGGACCGGGCGAGACAAAGATGGAGCGCCGCGTATGACTCCGCTAAATACGCCTAAGACAAGCGGATGGCTGTGGAGTTACCTGTCCGCCGGGCTCTCCACAGTGACAACAATCGGCAGACTACGCTCGTAGATTTTCGCGGGTCGAATCTTTCGGACCCGGGTTCAATTCCCGGCATCTCCACTTACCCAGCAGGTTCAATGCTGGGTAAAATTTTTAATCAATTATGGAGATTTTATACAGTGAAAAAATTTTTTCTTGTTTTTGGACTTTTGATTTTTACGCTTGCCTGCAACCTGCCGATTTCACAAACGCCGGATGCAACGAAAACTCCGGACGCGGTTTCGACCAACCCGCCAACCTTTACCCCCGCGCCGACCTTTACCCCATCCCCAACTGCCACCCCGCCAAAACCCACGCCTGTTCCGCTTTTCTTCACCGATGAATTTAACCACGACCTCGGCGCGTGGACATTTTTCAGCACGGGCGGAGAACAGCAGCCAAACGCAATCCTGCAATCTGATGCGTTGATATTACAAATGCCCTCTCCGCATACATGGTATTACGCCATTCACACCGCGCATCAATACGATAATGTCTTCATTCGCGCAAAATTTTACGGCGAGCCTTCCGGCGCGGTTGGGCTGGTGTGCAATTACAGCGAAGAAAACGGCTGGTACGAATTTAACATCACCCATGAAGGAACATACAACCTGTTATATGGTCAATGGCTTGCGGAAGGAATTGCAGCGTACCGCCCGCTGCTCAACGAACGTTCGGAATATTTGCAGCCCGGCAAATTTGATTATGAAATCGGTCTGACGTGCGAATCAAATTTTGTGTACCTGCACATCAACGGCAAACTTTTCCGAAAACTGGATTTAGCCCATATAGGCTTAACAGAAGGGAAAATCGGAATCACAGCCTCATCGTATGACAATGTTCCCATGAACGCAGTCATTGAGTGGTTCACCGCCAGCCGCGCTGAATAACAATGGGACCGGACGACCTCCACGTTCATAAAGAACGCGGAGGTCTTTTATATTTTCTACAAGATGTTAACAGAATTCTTGCAAACATCGCTTAAGATACAACCAACGAAAACGATGGAAACAGCCAGTTTGCTGGCGGTTTCAAAACTATTGCAAGGAGATTTATTATGGGCAAAATTATTGGCATTGACTTAGGCACGACCAACAGCGTTGTCGCCGTCATGGAAGGCGGTACTCCCACCGTCATCACCACGGCGGAAGGCGGGCGGCTGTGCCCTTCCGTAGTGGCGTTCAACAAGAACGGCGAACGCATGGTGGGGCAGACCGCCAAACGACAGGCTGTGATTAATTCGGACAACACAATCTATTCCATCAAGCGTTTCATCGGGCGGCATTACGAAGAGACCGAAGAGGAACGCAAGATGGTTCCCTACCAAGTCGTCAAAGGTCCGGCGGGCGACGTGCGGGTGAAGATTCCCGTGAACGGAAAGGAATATTCCCCGCAGGAAATCAGCGCGATGGTGCTGGCGAAACTGAAAGCCGACGCGGAAGCCTACCTCGGCGAGCCGGTCACGCAGGCGGTGATTACCGTCCCCGCCTACTTCAACGACAGCCAACGGCAGGCGACCAAAGACGCGGGCAAAATCGCGGGCTTGGAAGTGCTGCGCATCATCAACGAACCGACGGCTTCGGCGCTGGCTTACGGACTCGACAAAAAGAAGAACGAAACCATCCTCGTCTTCGACCTCGGCGGCGGCACGTTCGACGTGTCCATCCTCGAAGTGGGCGAAGGCGTGATTGAAGTGAAAGCCACCAACGGCGATACGCACCTCGGCGGCGACGACTGGGACCAGCGCATCACCAACTGGGCGGCGGACGAATTCAAGCGCGAGCAGGGCATTGACCTGCGGAACGACAAGCAGGCGCTCCAGCGCTTGCGCGAAGCCGCGGAAAAGGCGAAGATTGAACTTTCCACCATGATGGAGACGGAAATCAATCTGCCTTACATCACCGCCGACGCGAACGGTCCCAAGCACATGCAGCTCAAACTCACCCGCGCCAAATTCGAGCAGATGATCGAAGACCTGCTCGCCCGCTGCCGCAAACCCTTTGAAGCGGCGCTGAAAGACGCGGGCTTGACGGCGGACAAACTGGACGAAGTCGTCCTCGTGGGCGGCTCGACCCGTATGCCGATGGTGCAGGAACTCGTCCGCAAACTGACCAACGGCAAAGAGCCGAACAAGGGCGTGAACCCCGACGAAGTGGTCGCAGTCGGCGCGGCGATTCAAGGCGGCGTGCTGGGCGGCGAAGTGAAAGACATTCTGCTGCTGGACGTCACCCCGCTTTCGCTCGGCGTGGAGACGATGGGCGGCGTGATGACGGTGATGATTGAACGCAACACCACCATCCCCGTCCGCAAGACCGAAATCTACTCCACCGCCGCGGACAATCAGACCG
>DAOTZP010000461.1:0-2453 GCA_034434265.1 Anaerolineales bacterium
GCCCCGAAGCAAACCTGGGAGTCCCAATTAAGCGTCTCGCAAACTGGCGCATACGCAATCGGCGGCAAGACCTACCCCTCATCCACCAGGTTACAGGCGGAATGGCGCGCGCCCGAACAGCCGGTGGACCATTATCTCGTTTCCGCTGTGGAAGAAAAACGCGGCAGCATCCTCACATTCACATCTGCCGAAACATCCCTCACCCTGACCGGTTTGCAAGCCGCATCCACATATCAGGTCACGGTGAAAGCCTGTCTGGACTCCGCGTGCAGCGCAGCCTTGCAGGATAGCGCATCGGCATCCACGCCGGAGGAAGTGTGGGTGGCGCAAGCCAGCGGACAGACCTTCGACACCGTGTACCGCCCCATTCAAGATACCAACACCCTCACCGCCGCCTTCGTCTATGGCGATTGGGACGCGCAGCGCGCCGGAACGGTCATGCTGTATTACAACCCGCTCCCGCGCGGTGAAAAAGGCGTGAAGATTGCCAGACTCGCGCCGCCCGTCAATGCGGATACGCTTTCTCAATTTCAGGCTGTTCCCAACTCCGGCATTATGCACTACTGCCACCCCGACCACAAACCCGGTCAGCCGCCCACGCCGTGCAGCGGTAACAGCGTCGCCGCGATTGTCAACGCGTCACAGCCCATTCCGCTGGCTTCTGCGCTGGGCGGCGGCATCCGCCTGTTCTTTGAAGCGGAAGGGACCGACGCGAAAACCCGCATCCACTATCTGGACAGTCAGGATGGATACGCCGGGCTGGACTTCAACACAGGCAGTTCGACCGTCTGCAAAGACGAAGCCGACTTCTCCCCCGGCGGCGGCTGTGAGCCGACCACCATCATCGGCGTGGAAGGCGACGCGCAGCACGCCAACTCCAACGTGATTGCCGCGCGCCAGTTTAAGATTGGTCTGCCCGTTTTGGATAGCGGCTGGTTGTGGGATGGCGCGCCCGGAACCTTTATGATGGTGACTCTCGATGTGCCGCAGGCGTGTTCCAACTACCGCATGAACATGGGATACGCCGTATGGGACGGCGCGGAATGGAAATTGGAATACGACTCAAACAACTGCCCCAAACTGCTTCAGGCTGTGCAGGCGCAAGCGCCGCTTCACCTGGGCGGCGCGCGCTACAAGATGTATTACCGCACGGCGGATTTTAAGCAGGATTCAACGGGAGGTCCGCAAAATGACGACAACCGTCCGCTCAAACTGATTTACGCCGACGGCGCGCTCACCGGCGACCCGAACATCGTCGAATTTGAAGACTGGGAAGGAACGGAAAACGCGCGCGATGTCACCTTCCTCTGGCCCGACGGCACGGAATTTACCATTGAGCAAGAGAGCCGCCTGGATGATATGTTCGTCTTCATGCCCACCAACGACCCCGCCTTTCAGGTGATGTTCTCCAACATGTCCGACCCCACCATCAAGAACCTCATGCCCTTTGCCGGAAACCTTGCGCTGCTCAATCCGTAAGGATTGAAAGAAATTCCACGTTCATACATCCTTGTCTGCTTTTTTTCACGGAGAAAGAGCAGGGAATGAAAGCGCGTAACCGTGTTGAAAAAATTCCGCTGGTTGAAAGACCGGCGGAATTTTCATTTGGGGAACATTCCCTCCAATGCTTCGTCTTTAAGACACGCCGATTTTTCAAATGGAGGAACCCATGAAATCACCGTTTCAGTTTGCCGCTTTGCTTGTCTTGCTGGGAGGATTGATTCTTTCCGCGTGCGGCGGGGGAGCCGCGCCTGCCCGCGAAGAATCCACTGCATATATCGAACCGCCTGCAATGGAAGCGCCTGCGATTGCGCCGCAAGGGAACTTGGATAAGTTTGGCAAAAGTGAATTTGCTCCGGGCGACGCGCCGCCTGCCATGCCGACCTTTATGCCGCCCGTAGATGAATATGAATCCGCGCCGAATGCTTCCGGCAATTCCGCCGCGCAGATGATTATCAAAAACGCGGATATGCGCCTGCAAGTGGAAGATACCGATATTGCCATTACCCGCGCCACGCAATTCGTCGGCGATGCGGGCGGGTATATTGTCAGCTCGCGCGCGTGGTACCAACCGCATTATGACGGCAAAAATTACAAATATGCCACAATTACGGTTGGCGTGCCCGTGATGGAATTTGAGCGGACGTTGAACAAACTGCGCGGAATTGCCGTGCAAGTGCTGGACGAAACCGCCTCCGGCGAAGATGTAAGCGACCAGTTTGTGGATTTACAATCGCAGGTTGCCAACCTTGAAGCCACACGCGATAGAATCAAATCGTTTCTGGATGAAGCCAAAACCGTAGATGAAGCGCTGCGCATCAATCAGGAATTGTCAAACGTGGAAGCGCAGATTGAGCAGATTAAGGGCAGAATGAAGTATCTGCAAGACCGTTCCGCGTATTCCACCATCACGGTGACGTTTGAACCGAATCTGCCCGAACTTGCCACCCCCA
>DAOTZP010000462.1:0-6388 GCA_034434265.1 Anaerolineales bacterium
GCCGCAAAAGGCGATTGGAAGAAGTTTGAAAAATTGCAAAAAGAAATGAAGGGCGGAAGAAAGAAGTAGAAAAAAGAGACAGCCGCCTCACAAGCGGCTGTCTCTTTTTTAACTCGTGAGCTCGTCGTATTTTCTTCGCACTTCGCGGATGTCGTCCCACATTTGCGCTTTGGGCGAGCCGGGTTCGCGCGATTGATTTCGCAAAAGATACGATGGGTGATAAATGGGCATAATCCAGCGCCCGTCTTTTTCAATCCACTTGCCGCGCAGGGTGGTGATGCCGGTTTTTTCAAGCACGGAATAGCAAGCGACGTTCCCGGTCAATAACACAATGCGCGGATTTATCAGGCGGATGATTTCAAGGACAAACGGGCGGTAGTATTCAATTTCCGCATTGGCGGGTTTGCGAAAGTTCGCGCCGTTTTCGCCGGGCGGCATACGAAACACCGAGTTGGTAATGTACACATCCGTTTCGGGGTTGAAGCGCACGGCTTGCAAAATTTTATCCAGCAGTTGACCGGCGGGACCGACAAACGGCTTGCCTTGAATATTTTCCTGCGGTCCGGGCGCTTCGCCAACGAGCAGCAATTTTGCGTTTGGGTTGCCGCGGCTGATGACAATGTTCGTGCGCGCGCCCGCCAGCGGGTCGTCCGTCATCGCGCGAAGGGCGGCGAGAACTTCATCCAGCGAATTGAATCGGAGCGGGGCGGACACCATAAATTATGCCTTGCCAAGCACCATCGCAAGCAGCGCCATGCGGACGTATAAGCCGTATTCCATTTGGCGGAAGTAGGCGGCGCGGGGGTCGTCGTCGAAGTCGGGGCTGATTTCGCTCACGCGCGGCAGCGGATGCATGACAATCATTTCCTGCTTGGCGGCTTTCATAATTTCGGGGTCAATCACATACGCGCCTTTGACCTTTTCATATTCGGCGGGGTCTTCAAAGCGTTCCTTTTGCACGCGGGTGACGTACAGCACATCGGTTTCGGGCAGCGCCTCGGCGAGCGATGAAAATTCCTTTTGTGGAATTTTTTTCGCGGCGACTTCGTCCATCACTTCTTTTGGCATCTTCAAAATATCGGGCGAGACGTAATTGAGTTTTACGTCATACAATGAAAGCAGGCGCGCCAGCGAGTGAACGGTGCGCCCGTATTTCAAATCGCCGAGCATGGTAACGGTCAGCCCGTCAATGCGTCCCACGCCGAGTTCCTCGAAGATGGTAAAGGTATCGAGCAGCGCCTGTGTGGGATGTTCGCCCACGCCGTCGCCCGCGTTAATGACCGGCTTCTTTGCGGCTTTGGCGGCGATTGCGGCGGAGCCTGTTTCGGGGTGGCGCAGCACAATCACATCCGCATAACATTCCAGCGTGCGAATGGTATCGGGCAGCGACTCGCCTTTGGAAACGGACGAATACTTCACTTCGTTGATGGGGATGACCGACCCGCCGAGTCTTTCCATGGCGGCGGTGAAAGATGAAGAAGTGCGCGTGGAAGGTTCGTAAAACAAATTGGCAAGGATTTTGCCTTTGAGCAAATCAAACGTGCCGATGCGCTCGACCATGCCGCGCATTTCGTGCGCCACGCCGAAGATGTATTCAAGGTCATCGCGGCTGAATTGTTTGACGGAAATAATATCCTTGCCGTACCAGTCGGCTTGCTTGTTTTCGCCAAATGGCAGGTGTGGATTGGAAGGGGCGGTAGGCATAAAATAATTCTCCTCGTTTGGGGTTGATTTTGATTATCGGGTCTTCCCGTGAAATCACAAAAAAAAACCTGACAGGGAATCTGTCAGGTTAAAAGGGGCAAAACAATCAGGCGTTTTTGCGGCTGGTCAAATAAGAGGGGATAAAATGTCACGGGTTCTCCTGTAAACAGGCAGATTATACAGCAACAATAAAAAATTGGAAGCCGCTTCTTAAATTTTATTTCTCTGAAGGTTTTTCTTCCTTTTTGGGCTGCGCCTCGTTTTCCGCCCGCAACATTTCGTACACTTGCAGGCAGCCGCGGCAGCAAAAGTTCATGACTTTGCCGTCGAACTCTTTTGTAATATTGTATTTTGCGTTTGCCATTGCGCCGCAATGGTCGCATTTGATTTGCTCTACCATAGCATCACCGGTCCTATAATCATTGAAGGGATAATGTTTGCAACCGCCAACCCGCGCAACACGGTTTGAACGGCGAACAACATCAACAAGACTGCCGCGGCTGATTGCAACCCGCCGCGCAGTTTTGGGCTGAGCAGATTGGCGGCAAGCTCAAACCCCACCAGCGTGGGAACTGTTCCCAGCCCGAAGGCGAACATGGTCAACGCGCCGCCCGAGAGCGATTCGGCGCGCGCGGCGAGAATCAACATCGCAAAGACCAGCCCGCAGGGGAGAAATCCCCACAGGATTCCGAGCGTCAATGTCGAAAAAAAACTGCGCTTGCCGAACAATTCGCGCATTTTTGTCATTGGAGTATTGCCGCCGAATAAAGAAAGCAGCGTTGCTTCCACCGGCGGAAGAACGCCCAGCAAACTGAGCGAGACGAGCAGCATGATGATTCCCACGAAAATGGAGAACGCGCCCTGCCAGCCCATCATTGCGCCTGCCTGATTCAGCAGCGACCCGGCAAAACCAATCGCCGCGCCAAAAAAAGTGTAGGTGGTAATGCGCCCCAAGTGCAGCGGAAGAAAATTGCGGATGCGCATCCATACTGTAATTGGCGTTCCATCGGCGGAGATTTGCGCCGACTGCCGCGCGGAATAAATTGCCACAATGCCGCCGCACATTCCAAGACAGTGACCAAAACTGCTGATGAGTCCCGTCACAAAGGCGAGCGCAACGTTGCTGAAAAGGACTTCCATTTACAACCCCAAGTCAAAGAATACGGATTGAGTCTTACCGCCGCGCGTGATAATCACTTCAATGCGCCACCAGCCGCGCATGGAGAATTGTCCCATTGCCTGATATTTTCCATCGGAGACAAATTCCAACGCGGGTTGGTTGGGCGGCATCCACATTTCAGGCATGGTCATATCAAGCGTGACAACAGCGTCATTGATGGCTTTTCCTTCCATGTCTTTAAGGATGACGGAAAAGTCGGTGGGCTGCCTCATTGTCGCCGGGTAGGGATTGACCGAAAAGATGACGACCATATCGCCGGTTTTTTGCGCGGCTGCGCCATCGGAAAGTTTGCCCGTTACCATTTCCACATCCGCCGCCAATGGAATTTGCCTTCCATCAGCCGATACCGCAGCAAGCGGCAGCGTTGAACCGCCGCCGCCCATCATGTGAGCGCGCCTTGACGATACAAAATTTCCAAGCGCGAAGGCTGCAATCAAAAGCAGCGCCGCAACAACTATCAAGGGTTTTTTGTCCATTTGAAGCGAAACTCCTGTCTGGTCTTTATTGGTAAAGAGGCGTTCAGAATATCATAAAAATATTAAACGCCTCATAAAGACAATGTAAAGACATCATAAAGATTTTTCACGCGCGCGTTGATTATCCTTTGTTATAATGCCAGCAAACAAAATCAATCCATGGAGAGAGACATGCCCAAAAAAAAGGGCCCGATTGCGCTTCCCCTTGATAAAGAAGAAATCCTCAAAGATTACCGGCTTGCCTATCAATCGCGCCAAGCCAGTTTAATTGGCAGGCGCGAAGTGTTGAGCGGCAAGGCGAAGTTCGGCATCTTCGGCGACGGCAAGGAACTGGCAAACATCGCCATTGCGCGCGCCTTCCGCAAGGGGGATTGGCGCTCCGGCTATTACCGCGACCAAACGTGGATGTTTATGCTGGGGGTGAACAGCATTCAGGAATTTTTCGCGCAGTTATATTCCCACGCGGATTTGAATCACGACCCCGCTTCGGCGGGGCGCATGATGAACGCGCATTTCGGCTCGCGTTACATCCGTCCGGATGGGACGTGGAAAAATCAGACCGGGATGTACAACGTGGCGAGCGATATTTCCCCCACCGCTTCGCAAATGCCGCGCGCAGTCGGGCTGGCTTACGCTTCGGTGTTGTACCGCAAACTGCCTGAGTTAAAAGAATTTCAAGAATTTTCACGCGACGGAAACGAAGTTGTCTTCACCTCCATCGGCAACGCCTCCACCGCCGAAGGTCACTTTTGGGAGAGCGTGAACGCCATCGGCGTATTGAAAGCGCCCGCCGTCATCACCATTTATGACGACGGCTATGGCATCTCCGTTCCCAATCAATTTCAAATGGTCAAGGAAAACATCGGCGCGATACTTGCGGGCTTTCAGCGCGACCCCTGCCCCGATGAAGCGTGTATGCGCGGATACGACCTTTACACCGTCCGCGCGTGGGATTACCCCGCGCTGATTGAAACGTATCAGGCGGCGGCGGACATCGCCCGCGAGTATCACATCCCCGCGCTGGTGCATGTGATTGATGTGACGCAGCCGCAGGGTCACAGCACGAGCGGCTCGCACGAGCGATACAAATCCAAAGAACGGTTGAAGTGGGAAGAGGAATTTGACTGCGTGACGAAAATGCGCGCGTGGATGATTGAGCATAAAATCGCATCGGACGCGGAGTTAAAAAAATGGGAAGAGGAAGATTACGCGCTGGTGGAAGGATTCCGCAAAGCCGCGTGGGACGCATACTACGCGCCGATTCTCGAAGAGCGAAATCAGGTATTGGATATTCTGGAAGAGATTGCCCCCGCGTCGAACCATGCCGCGGAGTTGAGGTTGATTCGGGAACGGCTGGCAAATCTCCCGTCGCTTTCGCGGCGCGATATTCACAGCGCCGCGCACGAGGCGTTAAGACTCCTGCGCGATGAGTCGCATCCCTCCAAACAGATTTTGATTCAGTGGAAGAATCAAGATGACAAAACAAACATCGAGCGGTACGGCTCGCATTTATATTCCGGCACGGCGTTGAAAGTGGAAGAAGTCAAACCCGCGTATTCAAGCAACTCGCCCGCGCGCTTTGGCTTCGAGATTATGAACGCGCTGTTCGATTCCGCGCTGGCGCGCGAGCCGCGTTTAATTGCCTTCGGCGAGGACGTTGGCAAACTGGGCGACGTGAATCAAGGCTTCAAAGGGATGCAGGAAAAATACGGCGAATACCGCGTGAGCGATACGGGCATCCGCGAGGCGACGATTTTGGGGCAGGCGATTGGGCTTGCCATGCGCGGTCTGCGCCCGATTGCCGAAATTCAATATCTCGATTATCTGCTCTACGCGCTGCAACTGATGAGCGACGATTTAGCCACGCTCTACTGGCGCACGGCGGGCGGACAAAAAGCGCCGGTCATCGTCCGCACGCGCGGACATCGGCTGGAAGGCGTGTGGCATTCCGGCTCGCCAATGGCGGGGATTTTGAATCTGGTACGCGGCATGTATCTGCTCGTCCCGCGCGATATGACCCGCGCCGCGGGCTTTTACAACACCCTGCTCAAAGCGGACGAACCCGCGATTGTGGTCGAGGTCCTCAACGGCTACCGCGTGAAGGAACGCCTGCCGGACAACCTCGCCGAAATGACCGTGCCGCTCGGCGTCCCCGAAATTTTGCGCGCGGGCAAAGACGCGACGGTGGTCACCTACGGCGCGTGCTGCCGCGTAGTGATGGACGCCGCCGAAAAGTTATCCAAAGCCGGGATTGATATTGAAGTCATAGACGTTCAAACGCTTTTGCCGTTTGACATTCGCGGAAAAATTTTAGAGTCGCTGAAGAAAACCAACCGCATCCTGTTCGTGGACGAAGACGTCCCCGGCGGCGCGACGGCGTATATGATGAACGAAGTCATCGAAAAACAGGGCGGGTATTTTTATTTGGATTCCCCCGCGAAGACCCTCTCCGCCAAAGCGCATCGTCCCGCGTACGGAAGCGACGGCGATTACTGGTCCAAGCCAAACGCGGAGACGGTGTTTGACGCGGTATATGAGATGATGAACGAGGCGGAGCCGGGGAAGTATCCGGCGTTTAAGTAGGCAGCGTTCGGTAATCAGTGTTCGGTAATCAGTGTTCGGTAATCAGTCTTCAGTAATCAGTTTTTAGTGAACAGTGTTCAGTAAATAGTGAACAGAAAGGATAGAGAGATGAGCCATTTGAGTTACGCAAAGAGCTTTCGGGATTTGGTAGTGTATCAAAAGGCGCGGGCGGCGGCGCGCGAAATTTTTGACTTGACGAATACGTTCCCCAAAGATGAAAACTTTTCGCTGACCAATCAAATCAGACGCTCTTCCCGTTCCGTCGGCGCCAATATTGCCGAAGCATGGGCGAAACGCAAATACGAAAAACACTTTATCAGCAAGCTGACCGACTCTGACGGCGAACAAATGGAAACGCAACACTGGCTGGAAACCGCGCTCGATTGCGGGTATATTGACGAAAAAACAAACGCCGTCTTTGTGGAAAAGTATATGGAAATCGGAC
>DAOTZP010000463.1:0-1913 GCA_034434265.1 Anaerolineales bacterium
ATCAGACCGCCGTGGATATTCACGTGCTGCAAGGCGAGCGCCCGCTGGCGCAGGACAATATGTCGCTTGGACGCTTCCGCCTCGACGGCATCCCCCCGGCGCCGCGCGGCATTCCGCAAATCGAAGTGACCTTCGATATTGACGCAAACGGCATTCTGCACGTCACCGCCAAAGACAAGGCGACGGGCAAGGAGCAAAAAGTCACCATCACCGCTTCGACCAACCTGAACAAAGCCGACATCGAGCGCATGGTGCAGGAAGCCCGCCAGAACGAAGCGGCGGACAAGAAGCGCCGCGAGGCGATTCAAGTCAAGAACGACGCGGACAACCTCGTCTATCAAACCGAGAAGGCGCTGCGCGAGCTGGGCGACAAAGTCCCCGCCGCGGAACGCTCCGCCATCGAGTCGCAAGTCAACGACTTAAAGCAAGCCGCGCAGGGCGACAACATCGAAGACATCAAGAAGAAGACCGAAGCGCTGCAAAACGCCTTCTACGCGCTCAGCCAGCAGCTGTACGCGCAAGGTCAGCCGCAGGCACAGGCGGCGCAAGGCGGACCTGCCGCTTCCGGTCCAACAGATGGCGACGTGATTGACGGCGAAGTGAAAGAATAATATCCAAGATATTCAAGCCCTCCGAGAGCAAATTTTCGGAGGGCTTTTTGTTGGGTTCTTATCTTTGATGAATGGATTCGGCTAGTCCATGAAATAAAAATCGCTGCATGGCACTTCCTCCCCTGTTGGTGTTGTCACCATAAGTGAATAAGACGAATCGCTGACTTGATATTCGCTTAATGTTTCGCGGATGGAAGCCAACGCCGCATCGGCGCGGAAGCGGGAAAGATGAAACGATTGCCACGGAAGGTCGCGTGAATCCGCGCGCATCTGTTGAATGCAAACCAGCGACGCGCCAATTCTTACCCGCAGCGGATTCGGCATGGCAGGGTCACGATACGCCTCCACCATTGCGGGAACGGCATCGTCTGAAAGTTCGATAAAGTAGCGGGCATCCAACTGTTCCGCCGTTTTATCGCCCGCTTTCAATTCGCGCTGAATGTTATGCGTCACAATAAATTCATCCACGTTCAAAATGGGGAGCGAAGCCGCAAACCCAATGGAAGCGGCAAGCAAGGCAAAAGTGAACATGCGCTCCTTGCGGAAAATTTCCAAAAGGATGGTGACGACCAGCAGCAAGCCAAGCCAAATCAAAAAGACATGGGTGTAAGCGCGCAGGCGCGAAAAACCGTAAGCCAGCTCGTACAATTCCAAACGCTTGAAAGCGGAATACAGCATGACGAGCAGCAGCGCAGTCAAAGCCGCGCCCAAGCCTGAATAAATTTTGCGCTGTGATTCCGTTTCGCGTTTTGTGATGGAACTGAGCGTAAAAAGCATCACCAGCGAGAAGAACGCCACAACAACCAGTTCGCCAAACCCTTTGCGGGCATATTCGGCGTAGGTATAACCTTCCACGTTGATGTTGGTCTCGCCGCCAAAAAAGTATTGAAACTGTATGACCACGAATGTGGCAAATAACGCAATCACGCTGCCCAACACAATCGAAGATTCCGTAAAGCCGAGAAACTGTGGAATAAAGGGCTTGTCTTCATTGAGCAGTTTTTCATCGGCGGATTGCGTTGCGGCGTGAAGAAAAACGCCCGCCAGCGCGTACGCAACCGCAAGGATAAAGACAAGCCGAAAGATATATTCGGGCAGGTTTTCCAATCTGAATAATTTGATGATGTTTTCCAGTTGCTGCCCAAAGACCACGTCCGCTGAGGAGAGCAGGGAAGCAAAGACAGCCACAACGGGCAGGGCAATCAACAACCCGCGCAGAATTGGAAGGAATGTTGATTTCTTTGGCTCAATGCCAAGTTCTTTTTGCTCCCTGCGAATGTCATTCGCAAACATAATTGGGCG
>DAOTZP010000464.1:0-9165 GCA_034434265.1 Anaerolineales bacterium
AAAGCCCCCGCCCGTCCGCCTGCACGCAGTGTTGGGTTGCCTTTTTATCTCAAAACACCTTCTTCTTGGAAAGAATCTGGTGGCTCAATTCCCAAAAACTCTCGATAAATTCGCTCCTTATATTCCTTACCAATTTCATTTACTGCGGATATAAATGCTTGATAAGTACCTAACCCGCCAATTTTTTCCCAAAATTCATCTCCGATTAGGACAACCTTATCTTCACGCATATTGAACCATCTTGCAGGAAAACTCCAGTTGTAATTTTCTCTCTTTCCATAAGGATTGTACGGCAAGGCATAATAAGCGCCGTCAATCTGGGGCGGGTCCATGCTATAAAGTTTCAGTAATTTCTCTTTGCTTACTTTTGTTTGGTCACTGTTCGGCAAAGGTGCTTTCAATTCAAAAGCATATTTTTTATGATTTGTTGTATCTTCAGCGTAAACATCGCACACAATTTGAACGGGTATATCTTCGCCGCCGCCCTCTAAAACATAAGCCAATTCACTATCCCAATCGGGCTTTGTTCTTCCTTTTCCTTTTTCTTGGGGATGTTCAAGTGCATTTAACACTTGGCTAATCCTAACAAGTCTTTCTGATTTAACCATACCAAAAATGCTATGCCCTTTTACCCCATACCCTAAACCAGATTGAGCGGCGGCTATGGCTAATTGTTCCCACGCACTTCCAAACGGAGTTACAAATCGGCGTTCAAAATGTGAACCTTTGAAGATTTCATCAGGCACTAATGCAGCATATAAGGGTTTGTCTGCGTGAAATTTTTCCTTGATAAATGGGTCTTCGACAAGAACCCGATTCATAACTCTATCCATTAAATCTTTTATAACGGATTGGATGGTTTGTTTCATCGCTTGCGGGTCTGCTGGCATATAAAAATCCCTTTATGGCTTGCGCCAGATGAAAATAGATTCATAAAACTCACTAAATCTTCTTCCTGTTCGCCTGTTTACATGACGATGGAGAATCGCTTCAACTTCAACGCCGCAAATTTCGGCTATGTCACCATACAGGTTGTGTCTATCACCTGCAACAACAATCAACCGACTACCTGATGACATAGAATTTAAGGCGTTCCTAAACACTTGGGCGATAGACTCTTTATACTCGGCTTGCGCTTTTTTGCCTGAACCTTGCTTGGCTGCGCCAATTTCAAAAACGCTTTTATCTTCTAAATTGAGCAATTCATAGGCGTATTTATGTTGGTCATGATAGTCAATTAAGCCAACATAAGGTGGACTTGTAATCACGCCGTCAATCCCAGGAATTTCCGCATTTTTGCTATCGCCATGAACGATAGTTACACTTGCGTTGGTTCGTCTTTCGGAAAATTCTTCTAATCGACGAATAGTATCCAGGCTATATCTTTTCAGAAATTGAAAAGCGTTTGTTGTAGGTACGCATGTTCGACTATGCTTGTAACACCAATAAGGTTCTGTTTGTGGCTTTTTGGGAAAATCAAGGTCAAAATGGGTTGTCAATCTTGCCGAACGCGCAGACCTTGAAAGAATGACTTTTAAGATTTCTTGGTCTTCGTAATTCTCAATTAAGTTTCGATATGAAATTAACTCTTTCAGTGCTTGTGGGGCGAACCACAGTTTAAGATAGTCATTATCTGTGTAACTACCTTTACTTTCCGATAATTGCCATAAAGTAGGTTGGTAGCCTTCAGATTTAGAAGTAATTTCAGTTTTTTGTAAAATATCTAAAATTTCATGTTTGACACGTTTAATATCATAACGCTTTGTTTTTGCTGTCATCAGTAAAACATTAAACGCTGAAACATCATACCCAATAGAATTTACACCTAATTCATTTGCCTGTACTAACGTGGTTCCAGAACCCGCAAATGGGTCTAAAACAGTTTGACCAGGGGTAAAGTATTTCCGCAAAAAGATTTCAACTAATTGAGGGATAAATTTGCCCAAGTAGGGATGGAGTCTATGAACGTGTTTTGTTCTCTCTCGTTCTGGTAAATCACGCTCTCGCCAATTTAAGTTAAGTTCGCTCAATGGGGTGTCAGGCGTTACACAACTTGGCTTTGTTGGCTCGCCTGAACCTTCATAAATTGCTACTCGTCGTTCCGAATTGGTCAGTTTTAGAGTGTCGGTTGTCGTCATGCCCGAATCATAACCGTTTTACCTTAATTTCGTAACCCATTTGTGCGGAAGGGGCAACCCAACGGTTTGCGTTACTTGCGGGTGGGCGGGCGTAGATAAAACTCTGAGAGCAGGATTCCGCTTGGGAGTAGAATAAAGCCCGAAAATGCCGCAGAATCCCACCCGTCAAGTGCACGCTTTGTTAGGTGGCGCTCTTGCATTAAGGCTACTCCAGGTTTAACACGGTTTGACGTATTTCTTGCCAAAACCGCAAATGTTCTCTTTTGATACCGCTGGCACGTTGGTATTCAAATTCAAGCCATTTGGTGTATTCATCAATAATGTCTTGCGGACTGCTTATCAAGCGCATGTAATATTTCAAAGATGGGATAACGCCATTGACAATAATTTGGCATGGATGGACTTTTTTGTACTTTTCAATTTCTTGCATGACCGATTCGTAGTCGTCAAAATTCGGTTCGCTTGTTGTCAAAATGTAATATCGGTCAATGTTCGTATTCCTGATTTTTCGATAAGCCACGCCAACCATATCGGCAGTTATAGGCTTATTGTGTTTAATTTCAACCGACTCAAAACAAGTATTATCGGGATTATTAACATCAATATCGCCTAAAGATTTTGAACGGGAATCTGGGCTGGTGTGAGATTCCAACGGCACAAGAATTTTTCCTGCATATCTTTTCACGTCGGGCATAAGCAAGTTGTAAACTGAATAAATCGCTAGAACAGGGAGGCGTGCAGTTCCAACAACACCTTTGCCATAATCATGGCGAATATGTAAATTGAAAGCGTCTATAATCTTTGAAATGGTCACGCTACTTGTGATGTGGACTTTTGCAAAAAGAGTGTCATCTTTTGCTGTTGCTTCTAGCATAAGTCCCATTAACGCTACAAGGAATTTAGGTGCAAGGGCGCTATCGGACTGAGTTTGGTCAAGGATTTTTAGAAAAGCGGTTTTCAAAGCCGTGTTGCGAATCTTGCCAGCATAATTCAAGTTAAATGGTCGAGGTTGTTCCAGAGAACGAGTTAACCATGCACTTTCAGCCATTGCAAAATGAGGGAACTTATCCTTCAAAAATGGCGTGACGTATTTTGTGTCAAACGTTCTACCTGAATAACCGCCTTTCATGCCTTCTTGGTGCTTACGAATATCTTGTTTGGGGTCGTAAACTTTATAAACCAATGAAGTCAAGGTAACGCCTAAAACCGCCTTTTGCGTTTCGGCATTTTCTACAACAGTTCGCAAATTTTGAACTGATTCACTGGGTAACCCTGCAAGGAGTTTTTCAAGCGACTCTTTTTTGGCTTGTTGGTAAGCCGATTCCATGATTTCATTCGGCGTAAGCATTGCTTCTCTCCCAAAGGGATAGTTGATGTTTTACGCTACTTAAACGCTTTCTGGCATAATTACAATATTCTTCGCTTATATCAAAGCCAATATAGACTCTTTCATTTTGAAAAGCGGCTACTGCCGTTGTGCCAGAGCCTACAAATGGGTCAAGCACAACATCGCCTTTTTCGGTAAGTAGTTTTATAAACTCATCTACAATTTTAACTGGGTAAATAGCAGGATGCGGACAATTCTTGAGCGATTCAACGGGCGTCATGATGACGTCTTTTTTTAGTGGGTTTCCATAAATACGGATAATCGTAAATCCATTTTTGTCCAACTGAATTTTCCTGCCGCCGTCTTGTCCACCAAAAGGCTCAGAGTGGATTCCCCTGATTTTCATGCGAAAACCTTGAATTTCGCCATTGCGAACTTCTTCAATGACTTCTTCCAGTGCATTTCTAGCCATTTCTTTTTGCTTTGGCGTGAGTGTAGATTGTTCAATGAGCAAGAAATATTTTTTGCCAACATTCTCGCCTGTTCCATTGCCATTTGCCTTTGGCTCTTCGGCAGGCTTAAGAAACTCATCGAGAAAGTATTTATAATCCTGCGATTTTACAAAATGGAAAAATGGCTCAGTGCTACTTACCAGCCTGCGCTTGAACTGTCTTGGCGTCGGATTTGACTTAACCCATGTTACATGATTGACAAGCGTAACGCCACATTGTTCCGTTGCGGCTATTGCAAACCGATAAGGCATAAGTAGTAAACTGCTGTCTTCATATTTGTCGCCAACATTGAAAACGATACTTCCAGTTGGTTTTATAACACGGACGCATTCCTGAAAAATCTTCATCAGCGCCGAAATATATTCATCGGGTTTTCTTTCGTTGCCAATACCGCCGCCGTCATATTCCCGCTGTTGAAAATATGGCGGAGATGTGATTACTAAATCAACGCTATTATCTGGAATTAATTTAAGTAACTCTGCGCTATCTCCGCAGACAATTTCATTCCAAAACGGCATTTCGGTGGGACGATTTACGGAATAGGGAACTATGGCTTGTTCTTTTACTTTTCTCATGCGGTAATTTTACTCTAAACACCACCTGATTGTTCAAAAGGAAGCCACCTAACTACGGCTTATACAGACGACAACCGCCTAATTCCCTTTAGACGGCTTCCGTACTAATATCCTAAATTAATTTAGGCTTTTAGGCGGAATATATTAAAATAAAGTAAGATAAGTAAATTATATGCTTACCCCCTCAAAAGGTCAATATCCCATGCAAGAAAACCCTCCCCGCAAACTACTCGACAAAGTTGGCGACGCGATTCGAACCAAACATTATTCGTACCGCACCGAACAGGCTTACAAAGACTGGATAAAACGCTACATCCTGTTTCACAACAAACGCCACCCCCTCGAAATGGGCGCGACGGAAATTCAGGCGTTCATTACCCACCTCGCGGTTGAAAAGAACGTCTCCGCCTCCACTCAGAATCAAGCGCTCTCCGCCATCCTTTTCCTCTACCGCCACGTTCTCCAAAGGGAAATTGAAATCTCCGCCGCCGTTATCCGCGCCGAAAAATCCAAAACGCTCCCCGTCGTCCTCACGCGCGCGGAGGCGCTCGCCGTCATCAACCGCATGACCGGCATCTCCAAACTCATGGCGCAAATCCTCTATGGCTCGGGACTTCGCCTGATGGAATGTCTCCGCCTCCGCGTCAAAGATATCGATTTCGGAAATCGTCAAATCATCGTCCGCGACGGAAAAGGCGAAGACGACCGCGTCACCGTCATGCCCGACTCTCTCATACCGGCGCTCCAACGTCAAATTCAAACGGTTCGGCAAATCCATCAAACCGACCTTCAGGACGGCTTCGGGGAAGTCTGGCTGCCTTACGCCCTGGCGCGCAAATACCCCAACGCGTCGCGCGAATTCATCTGGCAATACCTCTTCCCCGCCTCTTCCCTATCAAAAGACCCCGACTCAAAAAAGACCATGCGCCACCACGCCGACCCAAGCCTGCTTCAAAAAGCCGTGCGTGCCGCCGCGCAAGCCGCGGGCATTCAAAAACCCGTCACCCCTCACGCCTTCCGTCATTCCTTCGCCACCCACCTGCTCGAAAGCGGCTACGACATCCGTACCGTGCAAGAACTGCTTGGGCACAAGGACGTGAAAACCACCATGATATACACCCATGTCCTGCAGCGGGGAGCCGGGGCTGTTAAATCCCCGCTGGATGGATAAACCGCGTTATGAAGGCTCATACACTGTAACTTTGTTTTTCCCCGTGTTTTTCGAAGAGTACAAAGCCTTATCCGCTTTTACAAGCAAATCTTCTTCGTTTGCGGCGTGAACAGGGTACGCCGCAACGCCAATGGACACTGTGGCTTGAATTTCCACGCCTTCATGCGTAATTGCATGGCTGCCGCAAACAGCGCGCAGCTTTTCAGCATACTTCAAAGCGGCGCGCAGGTCGGTATCGGGGAGAAGCAGCAAAAACTCCTCGCCGCCCCACCTGCACACGGCATCCGACGCGCGCGAGTTCAATTTCAAAAGATTCGCAAACGAAATCAAAAATTTATCGCCAATGGGATGCCCGTATTTATCGTTGATATTCTTGAAGTCATCCAAATCCAACAACACAATCGCAAGCGGTTTGCTCTCGCGCTTTGCGCGCGCAAAATCGCGCTTGAGGGTTTCATTCAAGTAACGGCGGTTATACAAACCGGTGAGCGAATCATGAATGGCTTGGCGGCGCAACTCGCCTTGCAGCGCTTCCACTTCCGCAATGCGCTGCCGAAGCATTTCGTTCGTCCGCTGCAAAAACTCGGCGGCGCGCTGGCGTTCGGTAATATCGCGGGCAATGCTTTGGATATGCAAAGGTATTCCATTTTCATCGCGGACAATTTCAATATTAATTTCAACCGGAAACACCTCGCCGTTCTTTTTACGAAACAAGCGCTCATACAGGGGTATTTGTTCGCCGGACAGTAACCGTTTCAATACATCGTTGCTTTCATCCAATTCCGCTGAAATTTCGCGCACGGACAATTTTTGCAATTCCTCTATGGAATAACCCAGCATATCGGCGGCGCGCTGGTTGGCTGCCATGTGCCTCCCTTCAAAATCCAGCAGAAACACGGCATCGTGCGATTGCTTGAACAGCGAAGCGTAACGCGCATTGGAAAGGCGCAAAGCATCCTCGGCGGCTTTGCGCTCGGTAATGTCTTCGTACACGCCCAGTACGCCAAAGACCTCGCCTTCTGAATTAATCAGCGGAGCTTTGCTGGTCGCAATCCAAATTTTGTTTCCCGCCGCAAGGAGCAACTGCTCAATAATGCCAATTTTAGGCTGCCGCGTCTGCATAACTTGTAAATCGTCCGCGCGATACATTGGGGCAAATTCCGCCCACAAGTCAAAATCGGTTTTGCCCAGCAGGTCAGAGGGGCGGTCAAATCCCGCGTCGCGCGCAAAGGCGGCATTGCATCCAAGATAAACCATCCCGCGGTCTTTCCAAAAAACGCGGGCGGGGATTGTTTCCAGAATCAATTCAAGCATTTTATGCGCTCGTTCAATTTCGGCGCGTTGGTCGCGCAGGGTTTGCTCGGCTTGCTTTCTTTCGGTGATTTCGCGCTGAATGCCAAAGTGACCGGTGATTCTGCCCTGTGCGTCATACATGCAGATATAATCGCCCTCCACCCACATCGGCGAACCGTCAAACTTGCGTTCCTCCGTATCAATGTGCAAATGCCCGGCGTCGAAGAATTGCTTCCAAACGCGCCTGCCCTGTTCAATATCATGCGCGAAAAAATCATTGGGCGTTAAGTTAAGGAACTGGCTGCGCTCGGCTTTATATTGGGCAAGCATCGCATCATTGATTTTTGTCACCCGTTGATGGGCAAAAATATAATCGAGCGCTTTTTCCTTGTCCACCGTTTCATCCCAGCGGACAGGTTCGTCCAGCATCATAAAGAAAAAGCCATCAAGCGACTGCGAGAAGAACAAATCGAGACGGGCTTCGCTTTCGCGCAGTTTTTCCTCCATTTGTTTGCGGTACGAAAGCTCGCGCCAAACCTGCGCCAACCCATTTTGTTCATTGGAAATCAAAACATACACCGCCCACATTGCAAGCAAAATCAACAGCATGGAGATGATGAAATCGGCGGCGTCCGGCGCGTAGGAGTTATCAATGGAAAACCAGCCGTACATTTCCCCAAACACCAGCCAGGCAAGCGCCCCCACAACAAGCAGCGCGGCAAAGAACAAGCCGCGTTTTTGCGCGGTCAGCCCGGCAAGCATAATGATGACGGGATACAGCATAACCACATAATCATGCAAACCGCCGCCGGTTGTTGCCAGCGCAGTGGTAACCAAAATATACAGCGCAATGGAAGAAAAAGCGCCGGCAAGCAGCCTGCCGCGCAGGAGCAAAACGCATGGAATTATCTGTAAAACAAGCCCCGCCGCCAACACGCGCTTCAGATGACTTTGCAGCCAAATCATATCCACGCATATTACAAACAAAGCCACAGCAGTGCAGGCGGATAAAACGCTTAATTGAATACACGCCATGCGGCGGTCTTCCTCGCTTGCATATATGGAAAGAGTGAACAATGATTTTAAGTTTGTTGAAACAAATTTTGGGGTGCTGGTCATCTTAACTCTAGTGAAAAACCCGCAAGTATCCGCCTTGTATTTTTCCATGCGGTTTTATTTTAATACTTTTACCGCAAATCATACAAAGCGTTTCGCGTCACGTTTGCTCTCTGACGCAATCGGTCATCTTTCTCGCCGATATCAAAAAAAGTCGGGCGGAACCCGACTTTTTTGAACAAAATTTTTTATTTCTTCGCGCCAAACTTCTTCATCAACACATCTTTCAATGTCGGCTGACCGATTTCCTGCAATTCGTAACGCACGCGCTGGGTGGGCTTGTTAATTTTGATGACGCGGCTCAAATCAATCGGCGTGCCAATGATGACTAAGTCCACATCCGCTTTGTTGATGGTTTCTTCCAGTTCCTTTGTCTGCTTTTCGCCATACCCCATGGCTGGCAAAATCGTTCCCGTAGTGGGATATTTTTCATACGTCTTGGCAATCGAGCCAACCGCATACGGACGCGGGTCCACAATTTCCTTTGCGCCGAATCTGCGGGCGGCGACGTACCCCGCGCCGTATGCCATTTCGCCATGCGTCAGGGTGGGACCATCCTCCACAACCAGCACGCGCTTGCCATAAATCGCATCCGGGTTATCCACAAACAACGGGGACGCGCCTTCAATTTGCACGGCGGACGGATTCAACTTGCGGAGCGTCTCGCGCACTTTGATGACGTTATCCGGGTCTGCCGTATCCACTTTGTTCAGCACAAACACATCCGCCATACGGACGTTGGTTTCGCCCGGATAGTATGTGGTTTCATGTCCCGGGCGGTGCGGGTCGGCGACGACAATTTGCAAATCGGGGACGTAGAATGGGAAGTCGTTGTTGCCGCCGTCCCACAAAATAATATCGGCTTCGGCTTCCGCCTTGCGGATGATTTTTTCATAATCCACGCCCGCGTAAATAATCACGCCGTTATCAATGTGCGGCTCGTATTCCTCGCGCTCTTCAATCGTGCATTGATATTCATCAAGGTCATCGTAATCGGCGTAACGCTGTACTTCCTGCGCGACCAAATTTCCAT
>DAOTZP010000465.1:0-1786 GCA_034434265.1 Anaerolineales bacterium
AAAAATCTCGCGGCACGGTCCTATCATCTCCGAAACATACGGACCCCTAAAAGATACGGGCGACCCGAAGGACAAAGAGTTTGAAGCATTCAAAGACCGCGCGGGCATTGAGTTGCCTCAGCAATACGCCATTGCGCTGGCGTGGACGGCGCTGACTCCATCCACCCCGTTTGAAGCCATTTGGAAATTTAACAAAGCAAAGAACTGGGAAGAGTTCCGCGAAGCCGCGCGCACCTTTCACGTTCCCGCGCAAAATTTGATATATGCGGATGTGGAAGGCAACATTGGCTATCAAATGCCGGGCGATATTCCCATTCGCAAAAACGGCGACGGCGCGCTGCCCGTTCCCGGCTGGACGGATGAATACGACTGGCAGGGCTACCTTCCATTTGAAGAACTGCCCTACGCGTTCAACCCCAAAGAAGGCTACATCGTCACCGCCAACAATCAAGTGCATCCGCGCAATTATCCACACTTCATCAGCAGCAATTGGGATTACGGCTTCCGCGCCAAACGCATTGTGGAATTGATTGAGTCCGCGCCCGGCAAAATGGATGTGGAGTATATGAAATCCATGCACGCGGATTCGTTTGACGCAAACGCGGTTGTTTTCGTCCCGCTGATTTTAGACTCGGACTTCGCATCTTCCTTCCCCGCTGAAATTGCCCTGCTAAAAAACTGGGACTACCACGCCGCAAAAGACTCCGCGCCCGCCGCGCTCTTCCAATCGTTTTGGAGGCAATTGGTGGCAAATACATTCAACGACAATCTGCCCGAACGATACTACCCCAGCGGCGGCTCGCGCTGGGCGTTGATTTTGCAGCAAATGACCGCCGCGCCCGAAGACTTTTTCTGGGACGATGCAACAACCGAAGAAAAAGAAACCATGCAAGTCATTGTACAAAAATCGTTTGAGCAGGCGGTAAAAGAAATGCGGTCGGAATATGGAAAAGACCCCGCAAAATGGTCATGGGGCGAGATGCACGCCGCGACCTTTGAAAACGGCACGCTTGGCAAGTCGGGTATTTTCCTGATTGAAGACCTGTTCAACCGCGGACCGTTCCCCACCGGCGGCGGAAGAATTAGCGTGAACGCGACGGGCTGGTCCACATTGGAAGGCTATCACACCAACTGGCTGCCCTCCATGCGCATGATTGTGGATTTTAGTAATCTAAACAACTCACTCACCATGCACACCACAGGGCAATCCGGTCATGCCTATCATCCGCACTATGATGATATGGCGCCGCTTTGGGCGGATGTGAAATACTACCCAATGTGGTGGGAACAATCCTCTGTGGCAGAGGATAGCGAAGGGCTTTTGGTCTTAAGCCCCAAATAAAAAAACGCGCGGTTTGCCTTTCTCCCTGCCCCTCTCCCAGTGGGAGAGGGGCTAACAAACGGTTAAGGGTTTTCGCCTGTCCTTCTCACCCCGGAATGAGGTTCGCATGATTATGAAAATTTATTAATCTAATTTGTTGACCAAAGAATGGAAAAAGGTATAATAGCGCCTGTCTTGCAAACCACAGGGTTTGAAAATTTTTTTTCAAACCCCCGAAAGTACCACCACCATCGGGAGTAAAGAAATAAAGCCCCAAAAAACCCTGTGCTTGGCGTAAACAGGCTGCATTTATATACAGTCTGATTACAAATCAAGGAGGTGATGCGCGGTTAATAATAGATGTTCAAAAGGTTTATCAACCGAAATGTCAAAGCCCCTATCTTAAATTCTCTGGAGGAGAAAAACATGCTTAAGAACCGTTTGATGTTCGTTTTGGGTCTGTTG
>DAOTZP010000466.1:0-3163 GCA_034434265.1 Anaerolineales bacterium
CGGGCCAGGCGGGCCAGCCTTCGGGGGCTTGGGCGGGCTTGGGTTTGTTCATAATGCCGATTGCCATGAGCGCTTCTTTGTACGCCAAAAAGACGACGAGCATGACCGGCGTAAAGTAGCGCGGCACAAACACCAAATAGGCTATGACCAAATAAATCAACACGATGGCAACTTGATTGACGCGGCGGGCGGCGGCTTCTCCAACGCGGACGGGGAATGTGCCAACGCCTTTGGCTTTATCGGGGTCGTGCTTGTCAATGTGTTTTGCGATGTTGATGCTGGCGACGCTTAACCCAAAGGGTATGCTGGCAAGCACGACATTCCATGTCCAGCCGCCGGTGAGGACAAAGTACACGCCGGTGATGATGATGGGTCCCCAAATGAGGAATATCATAAATTCGCCGATGCCCCAATATTTGAAGGGGTAGGTATAGGCAAGCAAGGCGATTGCGCCAAAGGCAAACAAGCCGATGGTGATGGGTGAAAAGCGGGTGTAAAAGAGGACGTAAATTCCCGCAAGGGTGGCGAGAAATCCGCTGACGATGAACCAGCGGATGGAGGTGGCGTTATCCCAAAATTTTTGAACGAGCGGGTGAACGCCGTATTGCGTGCGGAAGTAGTTATCCTTATCCACGCCGCGATTGAAGTCGGTGTAGTCGTTGAGGATGTTGTTTGTGCCGTGGGCAATGAACAAGCCGAGCGTGACGATGATAAATGTCAGCCAGTCAAATTTGCCGTCGCGGGCGGCAAGAATTCCCGCGATGACGCAGGAATATACGGTGACAAGCGTCACTGCGGAACGGGTGGCTATCAGCCATTTGGAAACGACATCAAGGGCATCCCATTCTTTTTTATCGTCCATCTTGATGAGCTGCCAGGAGGCTTTGCGCCACATTGCAAAATTAATATGCACTGTAAATCTCCTTCTGAATTGAAAATGAAATGAATGATGCGAACTCTCCGGCAGGCATTATACAACCGGAAAGATAAAATGCGGCTAAGTTTGAAGGGGTTAGTACGATGCTTTTTTTGCGCTTGCCGCAAGTGACCGTATTTGACCTTGAATGAAACCTCCTGTACCGCTTGCGGGAATTTTGCGGGCTGAAAACCTTTATAATTGCGCCATGCTTCATACCCCCTCAATCCCGCAAGAGGAAAATTCGGAGATTTTATGTCCTTCCATTCAGAGTTAATTGACCTGCTCAAAACCGACCCGCGCTTTGTGGGTGACGACGGCGAACTAATCCTCGCCGCCGTGCAAGACGCCGCCTGGAAGATTGACCGCGCCCTTGTGAAATTGCTGCTTTCGGACAAGGCAATCAAGGCGAAGTTTTTCGATGAGATTGAAGGTCATTGGATTTTCAACATCAACACCTTTCTGGAATACATCTCGCAAAAGAATTTTTTGGATAATTCCTACACCCGCTTTCGCAACCGCATTGGCTTGACGATTGACGGCAAATATTTGCGCGAGCGCGGCGAAGTGGCGCTGGTCTGGCCCTACAAGGACGCCGTGCTGGAAGGCGGGCAGACGAAGGAAGAAGAAAAGCGCAGGGAGATTTTCTTCAACGAAGTGCTGGCGCAGGATGAAATTAACCGCCTGCTGGACCCCAAAGTATTGACTAACTTTGTGCGCTACACGGCAAAAGGCAAAGAGAAAGTGACGGGCTTCCGCCGCGACGAAAGCGGCGTGATACGCGAGAACCTGATAATCAAAGGCAACAACCTGCTTGCCCTGCACACGCTCAAAACCCAGTTTCGTGGGCGGGTGAAGTTGATTTACATTGACCCGCCATACAACACGGGGAATGATTCGTTTGGCTATAACGATAGTTTCAGCCATTCCACATGGCTGACGTTTATGAAGAATCGATTAGAAGCAGCAAGGGTGTTGTTGCAAGAAGATGGTTCAATTTGGATAAACATTGATGATAACGAAGCGCATTATTTGAAGGTGCTTTGTGATGACATTTTTGGAAGGGAAGGGTTTTTAGGATGTGCTGTTTGGCAGCATAGCATCCAAGGAAAAGGTTACGCTGGGAAATTTTCTATTCATCATAACTACTTGATGTGTTATCAAAAAACAGTTGAATTCAACTTGGGTTTGCTAGAACGGACTTCTGAACACAACAGGAATTATGCCAATCCTGACAACGACCCTAGGGGAGATTGGAGAACAGGAGACATTCGTAACTCCTTGTATCGCCCCAATTTGATATACGACGTGGGAACTCCATCTGGCAAAGTCATAAAACCGCCCACAAATGGCTGGCGCTTTAGTAAAGAAACAATGGAAAATAAAATAAGGGATGGTTCTGTAATCTTTAGTAAGGATGAAACGCGGCTTATTTTGAAAATTTATTTGGCTGACCAGCAAGGTAGAGTACCAGAAAGTATTTGGTTTGGTAAAGACGTTGGAACAACAAGAGATGGTAACAAAGAGATAAAGGAACTATTTGGCGAGAAGGTTTTTGAAACACCAAAACCTGAAAGCCTCATCAAACGTATCTTTGAAATTGGTACGGAGGAAGGCGACATCGTGCTTGACTTTCAATTAGGCTCAGGCACAACCGCCGCCGTCGCGCACAAAATGGGGCGGCAATACATCGGCATCGAGCAAATGGATTACATCGAAAGCATCCCCGTTGAGCGTTTGAAAAAGGTTATCGCGGGCGAGCAGGGCGGTATTTCCAAAGCCGTCAACTGGCAGGGCGGCGGCGATTTTATCTACTGTGAATTAATGAAATATAACGAAGCCTTCATGGAACGCATTCAGGCGGCGCAAGACAGCGAAGAATTGCTGGACATTTGGCAAGAGATGGCGGAAGACTCGTTTTTGAATTGGTACGTCAACCCCGCCATGCCCGAAGAAGCCGTCCGCGATTTTGAAGCGCTTGGCAGAGAGCCAAACGGGCTGGAAAAGCAAAAGAAACTTCTGGCGGAACTGCTGGATAAAAACCAGTTATACGTCAATCTTTCCGAGATAGACGACGCGCAATTCAAGGTCAGCGAAGAAGATAAGGCGCTGAACAGGGCGTTTTATGGAGAAGAGACCGTCCACGAATGAGGCCACGAATGCGCGAATGGGTCCGCGAATGCGCGAATGGGTCCACGAATTTCGTTTATTCGTGAAAAATTCGTGGAAGGTTTGCTGGGAAAGAGA
>DAOTZP010000467.1:0-5205 GCA_034434265.1 Anaerolineales bacterium
TGCCCAAGCCATTACAATCAAGTTATTGCCGGTGAATAACTCGGCGCCGCCCACGACAACCATAATCAGCCCAAGACAAAAAACCAGCCCGGTGAGCAGGCGCGTTACGCCATAAGGCAGACCGGTGGAAAAAGCCGCGCTGCCATCCGCCGCAGTGACCGACATTCCGCCGGATGCCACAGTCGTTGCAAAAATCGCCCCCATCGAAATGAAAGCGCCAGCCAATATTGCAAGCATAAACATCGTAAACGCCGGCATTTCCGCTTTGCGCACGCCCAAATACTCGGCGCGCGTTGCCATTTCGGCAGGCAAAAGAGAGTCAATTCGTACTTCGCTCATAGACACATCCTTTCTAATATTTATTTGTGAAAAATATCACAACATAAGTTTACCAGTACACAAAGCTCCTGTCAAACCAAAAATCATATTAAATGGCGGAGTAAATTCACATACAAAAAGCGCGGATGAATTTTCACCCGCACTTTCACTCCTACTCAATGCCGTTAAAAATCGTATCCAGCGTCTCTTCGCTTACATCAAAGACCGAGCCATTTTCGGGCAGCGCTTCTTTCGTCATCCACTCCGGCAGGCGGTCGTCTTTTGCCGTGAACCCCGCCCGCTTGTTAAACTCGCGCTCCAATTTGATTGTCTGCTTTCCGAGTTCCTGCAAAATGTTATCGGGCAAATCATCCCATCCATAACGCGCTTTGAGCAGCCGCTTGACCACTCCGTTGGGGGTGGCGGCGTAACCAAACCCGGCAAATATGCACGCGCCGATTGTGTCATACCCCGCCATGTTTAACTGCGCGTTGAGCGAGACCTGCTGTTGAATGTTGGGGTCAAGGTGATTGACCTGCGCGCGGATGGTCAACCCGCAGGTGTGGTCTGCGCCTTGCGGCGTCGTGGCGTATGTAACCCCTGTGCCTTTGATGGAGCGCGGTTCATACGCGGACATTGCCTGCCCCTTAACAGCCGGTACGCGCTCGATGTTATATTTTTTGCCAACCGCCACCGCGCCATCGCCCAAAATTTTTCCCAACTCGCTTCCCTTGCGAATTTCGTCAATTAGTTTTTGCGCGTCTTCCTCGCTGCCCCATTTCATCAAGCCTGCTTCTGCGGCAACGCCCAGCGCGCCGCCTATTTCGATTGAATCAAGCCCTAAATCATTCACATGCCAGTTCATGCGCCCGATTGCGTCCAGCGAATCAATATCCAGGTTGCTTCCCATCAAGCCAATGGTTTCATATTCAAGCGGGCTGACGATAATTTTTCCATCCTCGCCGCCAAACACATTGGAGCATTTGATGGTGCAGCCCGCCATGCAGGCATGGGATGGGTCGGAGGGCTTGCCGCGGGTCAATGTAAATTCGCGCAGTTTTTCGCCGCTGATATTTTCCACATTATCAAATGTTCCGTGTGAAAAGTTACGCACTGGAATTGCGGCAAAGCGTTGAGTCATTTGCGCCATGGCTGCGGTGCCGTAATCCCTATAAGTGATGGACTGCGGGTGTTCGATAACGGCTTTGGTGTAATCTTTTTGCGCAATTTTGAAAGATTCCGGGTCGGCGATGGCGGGTTTGCTTCCGCCTGTATGGTCGAAGATGATTGCCTTAAGTCCCTTGCTTGCCATAACAGCGCCCAGCCCGCCCCGCGCGGCAATCCGCGAGGGGATTTTGTCTTTATCAATATTTTGAATGCCCGCCGATTTCATTTTCATTTCGCCGCCGGGACCAATCAAAGAAATGGCAACTTTATCGCCATATTTTTCAAGCAGTTTGGGCGCGGTCTCATACACACCCAAACCGGCAAGGTCATCGGCTTTTTCCCATTTTGCGCCGTTGAGCGAAAGGTGCAAGACCCACAACCCTTCCTTTTCGGGGATGTCTTCAAGAATAAGCGCGCGAATTCCCATAAATGCCATGTGATAGCCAGTGCGCCCGCCTGCATTCGCTTCTTTAATGCCGCCGGTGAGCGGTGATTTTCCACCAATGGAAATTCTGTCGGTGGAAGACAAAATATGCCCAACGAGCAGTCCCGGCGTAAAAATGAGTTTGTTGCCCGCGCCAAGCGGGTCGCATTTTGCATCCACTTCATCCACCATGATTCGGGCAATTAAGCCGCGCCCGCCCAGTCTTTGCCATGAAGCGGGCAGCGGTTCTTTTTTCAATGTTTGTGTACGGGTATTAACTCGCCAAACTTGCATGATTGAGTCTCCTTGTAAAATTTTTGTAACTTGCTCTGTTGCGGCGATGGGGTTGAAAGCAAATTACCAAAATGATTTGTGTAAGTACGGCGCGGCGCTTCTAAAATATGTTTCCATTATCCAAACAAAGATTGCACCGCCTCGCGGAATATTTTGGTATGGTAATCCACATCGGCTTGGGTGGTTTCGGGCGAGATGAGCGCCATGTTATGAAACGGCGTCATTAAAATTCCGCGATTGAGCGCATATAAATGCATGTAACGGTCAAGTTCGGGGTCAACGGCGGCATGCGCTTCGCCTCCGTTTTTTGGCGGGTTGGGTCTGAACCAATATTCGGAGCGATTGCCCAGCTGTTTGACAATCCACGGCAGGTTAAATTCCTGAATGACGCTCTGCACGCCCTGTGTGAATTGCTCCTGCAAGCGGATGGCTTGCGCGTAAAACTCATCGGTCAAAACGTGCTGCAAGGTGGCTTTCATGGCGGCAATGGAAAGCGCGTTTCCCGCCAGCGTGCCGCCAATTCCGCCTACGTCCGCATCATTGACTGCGAGTTTGGCGGCAAAGGCTTTTGAAACTTCTTCGGTGAAGCCGTAAATGGCGGCGGGAACTCCACCGGCGAGCGGTTTGCCCAACGTGAGAAAGTCGGGCTTAAGTCCATGCGCGGCGGTATATCCGCCGGGACCTGTGCAAATGGTGTGAGTTTCGTCAATAATCAAGTATGTTCCGTATTTGCGGGTGAGCTCGCGCAAGGCATCGTGGTAGCCCGGTTCGGGGTGAATGATGCCGATATTGGTCATGACAGGCTCGGCGAGAACAGCGGCAACTTCGCCGGAAGATAAAGCGATTTCAAGCGCGCCAACGTCGTTAAATTCAACAACTTTGCTTGTTTCACGCGGGTCAATTTGCGGTCCCATGTTGTTGGGGCGTGGAATGGGCGTGCCTTCCTCGTCGAGGGTGATAAAGGTTTCATCCACCGAGCCGTGATAGCAGTAATTGAAAACAAGGATTTTTTTACGTCCGGTGATGAGGCGCGCCATGCGCAGCGCAAAGCGGTTTGCATCGGTGGCGGTCAGCGCAAACTGCCAGTAAGGCAGCCCAAACCGCCTTTGCAACTCCTCGCCCACCCAAATAACATCCTCATAAGGCAGCATAAGGGTAATGCCTTTTTGAACTTGTTCGGAAATGGCTTGAACGGCGGCATCGGGCGAGTGACCGGTCATGGCGCCTGTATCGCCAAGACAAAAATCAATGTAGTCATTGCCGTCCACATCGGTGAAACGCGCGCCTTTGGCATGGCGGACAAAGACCGGAAAAGAACCAGCCCAGCGAATCATCCACAGCATTGGCACGCCGCCATGCAGCGATTTACGCGCGCGCTGGTAGAGTTCAAATGATTTGGGGTGGGTTTTGTGAAAAAGTTCTTCTTCTTTTTTTAGCAGCGTTTCCAACTTGCCGCGGTCAAGGGTTTGAGTTTTCATGATGATTCACCATTTGTAAAAAAATGAAGTATTGTCAAAATATCGAAATGACTGTATATTATTTGCTTCGGGGAGCCGCTTTCTGCCGAGGTCACAAACGTGAAACGAATAACTTTCTTGATAAAACGAATACAGGAGATGCGTACTATGGACGAGCCAATGATTGGCACCTTGCTTGATTCTTACAACCAGAACAACCGGTTTAAACTTTTTCCATACTATACGGTTTGTTTTGGCGGGTTTCCTTCTTCGCTGAAAATCGTTCTTCCAATCGAAGGGTCCAAAACGGTCATTGACTCCATTTTGCAGGAAATTGATTTTGAAAAATACCATTTTACTTTGGTCTTCAAGCACTGGTTTACAGACGATTCGCAAAACGCAAAAATGGAAGAGGATTACGCCTATGAGTATGTCTTCAAAAGCGAAGAAGGGCAGATGCTGATTCACTTTATATCGCAATTCCGCGCAATTCAAATTCAGTTTTTATATCACCACGAAAACGCCGCCGCGGAAGAATGGATTTTGAACACAAATCACAAACTACGCACAAAATACGGCTCGAAGAAAATGCCCAAATTCAAAGTGCTTGTTTCAGGCGAAGGCGGTTTTTACACCGAAGACGTGAACACGGGCGATTTTCAATCTGTGGATATTCATGAGCTCTACAATGATGATTTTGCCGAAATTAATCAACTGATCACGCTTTCCATGTCGCGCAAGGAATCGGGCATTATTCTTTTGCACGGCGAGCCCGGCACCGGCAAAACCACTTACATCAAAAACTTGATTTCACGCTTCAAGGACAAGGACTTTATTTTCATCCAAAACGATTTTGTGCGCGACCTGCTTAAACCGTCCTTTGTTTCCTTCCTGCTGCAAAACAAAGACTCGGTCTTGATTATAGAAGACGCCGAAAAAGTCGTCGTTTCGCGCGATAATCACGCGGACGCTTCGGTTGTCTCCACCATTCTGCAATTGACAGACGGCTTGTTTAGCGACTTCCTCAACATTAAGGTCATTTGCACGTTCAATACCGATATAGACCGCATTGACAAGGCGCTGCTACGCAAAGGCAGAATGATTGCGCGCTACAATTTTGGAAAACTAAGTCCTGAAAAAACCGCCGCGCTGGTCAAAAAACTTGGCTACACCGAAATTCCAACGGTTGGCTTAACGCTGGCGGACATCTTCGGGTATGACAAACGCGATTTCAAAGAAGGTGAAAAGAAAGAAATTGGTTTTAGAATGTAAACAGGTTGGATGCTTTGCGGGGTCAATGGATTTCCAAACACATTCAACCGGCTGCTTTACGAAAAATCACTGTCCGGCAACTGACCGCCAGCCGCAGACCGTAATCGGTGGCTGGCGGTCAAATTTTGGGAGTCTTGCGCAATTTTTGAATTATTGACTCTCCTTGACCGCTTCGGCAAAAATTTTCAACGCATCGTTAATTTGCTCTGCGCTGACGTTTAATGGGGGAATCCAGCGCAGGGTGTTGTCGTATGTTCCGCACGAAAGCAGCAG
>DAOTZP010000468.1:0-11920 GCA_034434265.1 Anaerolineales bacterium
CCGGATTCATCACCGGCAAGGGCGCGCGCGAAGAAGCGGGGCTGCGCGGCGGCGGCATGATGGCTGTCGTCACCGATATTGGCATATTGGAACCCGATGAAAACGGCGAAATGATTCTCACCGCGCTGCACCCCAACCGCACGGTGGAAGAAGCAAAAGCCAACACCGGCTGGGACCTGAAAGTTGCGGCGCAGATTAAAATCACCGAGCCGGTCACCAAAAAAGAATTAAGAATCCTGCGCGAAGAACTTGACCCAAATGGAATTTATTTGAAAAGCGGCGGGTAAATGATTTTGCCCGCATCAGGCATGGATTGACAGTCAATCTTCAAGGATGCTTTCATGAGCCACCCATCTCGTTTCTTTTCATCCATGGGGAACATTGAGCCAAACGGCACATCCGCTTTTTTGGATGCGCAGCAAGTGCATCTGCGCGAAAATAAAACCAGCGGTTTTATTGAGATTCAAGTAAAGCCCGACAGGCAGGTCATTTTTGTATTTGCTCCGGGCGTTTTGGCGGGGACCTATCTGATTGAAAATGAAACCAGCAAGCCCATTCAAGCGATGGATTTATCTGCGGTGTGGGCGGGTTACTCCCCCATACGCATTGTGGAACTGCCCCAAACGATTGCACGGATGATATGGCTTGCGCTTGAAGCGCCGCTGGAACTTCAATTCGGCGTTTCAAACAAAGCGCTGTTTTCGCAGCAAATGGAAACATGGAAGAACAATCAATTCAGCGGCATGGTGGAAATACTGACCGAGCAGGCGCACGGACTTTTCGGGTTTGGCGAAGGCTGCGTAGTGGAAGCGGCGCGCTTCACCCGCAGCACAGGCGAATTTAATTGCAGCCCGTCCGCCATTGAGCAATTCGGCGAAGAGGAAAATATTCAGGTGATGATGCGCAAGCCCAACCCGGCGGCGCAGTCCTACCAATGCTTTACGCTGCGGCGCGGCTTCCTTGCATGGAGTCATTTCACGCTCAGCCGCTATCAGGAACTGGCGGGGCAAAAGCTCATCCGCCTGATGCATGAAAACATCAAAAACATTGCCCAGCCATGGGGTTGGAAAATTTACATAGAAAATTCCCAACTGCGCGATGAGCATTTTTTCTCTTATGCACAGACCGCCGCGCAAGCCTACCGCGCCGTAATGATGGAAATCGGCGCGCAAATGGAACAGGTGGTTGGCAACGCGTTGGCGCAGCGCATCCTCAACGACGCTTTTGAAAAAGTCGCCAAAGAGCCGCGCATGGCTCTCGAACTGCATCGGTTGATTCCAGCCGCTTTTTCAACATAACACCAAAACGCATGAAAAAAATTTTTCAATTCATTCGCCCAAATGTCTTGATATGCAGCGTGGTCTTCCTGTTCATGCTGGCAGGGTACACCTACATCTACTACTACAAGCCGCTCAGCGAAATCTATTCGCCTTATTGGCAGGACAAAGCGTTGGATGTATTGACCTTTGCTCCGGCATTAATGGCGGCTTTTCTTGGCGTGCAAATTGCGCGCGAGTTTGAATATCACGAGCCGCCTTTTCGGGTGTGGGTCAGCTTTGCCGTCGGCTGGTGGCTTTGGCTGCTGGGCGAGTTAAGCGGTCTGGCATACGACTTGATGTATTCCGAATATTATCCCGACTTTACGCTGATGGATGTGTGCTGGCTGGGCGGGTATTTCTTTTTTGGGCTTTCCCTTTACTATCAATTCCGTCTGATATACAGCCAAAAACGGCAGTCTGTTTTTTACCTTGCGTACATTGGGCTTGCCCTGCTGCTCACCGCAGGGTTAACCAATCTGGCAATTTCCGCCGGGCTGGGAGAAGGCTCCGCATGGTGGATTGTGTATATTTCAGTGCTTTACCCCGTGTTCGATTTGGCGGAAGGCGGCGCGGCAATATGGCTCTCTCTGCTTTTCAGGCGCGGATTGCTGGGACGCGTGTGGTGGGGCTTGATTGCCTTTGCCATCGCCGACAGCATCAACATCTTCTTCTGGCTGGGCGGGTACGAGTGGATTTCGGACAACGCATATTATTTTTGGGATACCGTTTCCGCTGCGGCATATTTGCTGGGATATATGATTACCGCTCTGGCATTCCTCGCCGCGTACAACCTGCTGCGTCACGGCGCGCGGAGCAAACTGCAGAATATCATCCTTTCATAAACACAAAAAAATCGGATGCCGTTTGGACATCCGATTTTTTATCCCAAATCTATTTTCTCGGCTTGCAGCGCTGCGGCTCTTCGCCGGAGGTGTTGCTGATGCCGTATGCCTCGCGGCAGACATTATCAATGGCAAACACCGATTTCAGCGGATAGAACTTCTCGCCGCGTTCAGGCGAGCCCGCCTGCTCTTCGGTAAAGCGGTCCACATAATCCATATCCTCCGCGCTTTTCAAATTGCCGTCGGCAACCACGCCATAGAAAAACCGCTCCCCAAAGAAATAACGCTTGAAAGCAATCTGCACTGTCGCTTTTGGTCCCGCCAAAATACGCGACCAGGCAAGGTCAAAATCATTGCCAATGCCTGCCATCAAATCAAAGACCACCGTGTCATAGCCGTCGCCCGGCAGCGGAGCGTCTGAACGCTCTGCGGAAAGTCCGCCCGTATCGCGGTTGGTGTCTTGAATAACCTGCATGTTGTCGGTTGTCCATTCGGTGCTAAATTCCGGGCGGGCAATGATAATGTAATCTCCATAACCGTCGCCATTTTGGTCAAGCTCCACCGCGTAGTAAATGCCAATTGGATTGTTTGGATTGGAGCCGACGGTTTCAATGGAAATATAGAAAAACTTTTCGTCATAGTTGAGGTTGTAACTGGCAATATCCAAATCGGGGACGTAGGTCATATCCGCCAAAAACGGGCGCTCAAACCAGTTGTAATCATACAAATCGCCATACGGCGCGCGCTGTTCAAAAGCCGTGCCGGAAGAAACGGCGTCATGCACAACCAGTTTGCCGGTTTTGATGTTTGTCGCCGGAATCAAAGCATGGGGAATTTTGGTCGGCGTCAATGTCGGCGGTTCAGGGGTTGGCGAAGGCACGGGCGTTTCGGTGGGCGTCGGCACAAACACGGTGGGAGTTTCCGAAGGCGCGGGGGTATCGGTGGGCGCGGGCTGTTCGGCGGGCGCGCCGCGAAAAGCAGGGAAAGAACACGCCAGCAAAAAGAAAACCGCCGCAATTGAAAAAAGGCTTTTACGGGTTTGATTCATTGCGTTCTCTCCTCCATGTTTTATTCAGCCGAGCGCGCGCAGCGCACGCCAAGATAAGGCGTGGAAAAACTCGGAATGAGTTTCAAGCGCATGTCAAGGCGGATGTTGCCCGCGTTAAACGTTCCGCTCCACGAACCGCCGCGCGCCACGCGGTCTTTGTTGGAGGTCAAATCTTCGCGCCCGTCTTCCGGGTCATAGGGGTACAGGTCAAACACGGTGCTGGTCCACTCCCATACATTGCCAGCCATGCCATACACGCCGTACACGCTTTTGCCTTTTTCATGCTGGTCCACCGGCGTGGTATCGCCCACGCAGCCGGAATAATTGGCAAAGGTGCAGTCGGGCTGCTCGTTGCCCCATGGATAAATGCGCGTATCTTGGGAGCCGCGGGCTGCCTTTTCCCATTCCGCTTCGGTGGGCAGGCGGGCGCCGCGCCACTCGCAATAGGTCTTCGCCATGCGCCATTCAAGATACACCACCGGATATTTTGCAAAAACCGGGTTGGTGAAGTAGGAGTTGCGCGTCATGGAAGCCTGCCGCAAAGGTCTGCGGCATTCCACCGCGTACACGCAGGCATCGTACATTTCGTTGGTGACTTCAAATTTGTCAATGTAAAACGCGGGAAGATTAACCTTGTGCGCCGGGCGCGAGGCGACATCGCCCGTATCGTCGCTGCCCATTGTGAACTCACCGGCGGGGATGTAAATCATCGGGACGTTTTTATCGTCCACAATTTCGGCGGGAAAGGGCGTTTCAGTCGGCGTTACAACTTCGGTTGGAACTTCGGTTGCGGGCGCGGAGGTTTCTGTAGGGGGAACGGCGGTGAAAGTGGCAGTCGGGGATGGCAGGGCGGTTGGCTCGGCAAACACGCCGGAGCCAAAGGCAAACAACGCGCCGCCGCCTAGAATCAAAATTCCCAGCAAGCCCAGCCCAGCCAGAATGGGAAACATCGCTTTGGGTTTTGGCTGCGCGGCGGCGGGAGCGGCATCCGCGTATTTGGCTTGCCCGGTCATCTGATTGCGAAGCACGTCCAATTTTGTGTGCGTGGCTTCCACATCCCTGCCTGCCAGCAGGTTTTGCAAATCCGCAATAAATGCGCGCATATTGGGATAGCGGTCTTTGGGGTCTTTTGCAAGCGCTTTAAGCAAAATGGATTCGACTTCCAGCGGCAAATCAACAATATAGCGGGTCGGCAGCGGAAGCGGTTCGGTTGCCTGTTTAAGCAAAACGCCTGCGGGCGTATCTGCCGTATATGGGCGGTGACCGGTTATCATCTCGTATAAAACCACGCCCAGCGAATACAAATCGGATTGCGCGGTGGTTTCGCCCGTCCACTGTTCGGGCGCCATGTAATCGGGCGTGCCGAGACCGGTCCCCGAACTGGTCAGGTGGGTGTTTTCCTGCTTTTCTTCGCCAAAGATTTTTACCAACCCAAAATCGGTCAGCATGGGTTGACCTTTTTCGGTCATCAAGATGTTGGAGGGTTTTACATCGCGGTTGATGATTCCGCGGTCATGCACATATTCCAACGCATTCGCAATCGGCAATACCATTTGCACCGCTTCGCGCCACGGCAGCGGGTTCCCCAGCCTTTGGCGCAGCGTGCCGCCGGAAAGATATTCCATGACAAGGTATGGCGAGCCTTCGTATTCGCCATAATCCAACACGCCGACAATATTCGGATGCGAAAGTTTGGCAAGGGATTTTGCTTCGCGCTCAAAACGTTTCAGCAGCATGACCATTTGGTCTGCCGGGAACGCATCGCGGCGGATGACCTTAATTGCCACCTCGCGTTCAAGCCGTGTATCATACGCCTTATACACGGTTGCCATGCCGCCCTCGCCAAGCAACTCTAAAATATTGTAGCGTTCAAATTGTTTTCCAATTAAACTCATAGAACATCCTCGCTTGCAAATAATCTCTGATTGGCATTTTTATTATAAGCGACATGGCAAGGATGCGCGAAATTGGTTTTGATTTTTATATGATTTTTTCCACAAAGCGCGCTCCATCCCTTTGCGCGGCATCAGGTACAATCAAGGCGCAGGAGCATTGATTGTGAAACAACTACACCCCATCCTTCGCGCCGGTCTTGGCATTGTGCTTGGATTTCTTTTCACCGTTCCGTTGGTTTTGCCATACGCATCCAATTCTGCCTACACGCAAATTGACCGCGCGTTTTTGTTTCTCATCCCCGTTTTTTCGTTTGCATACCTGATATTTGAAATATCATCCCGCCCTTTTGAATGGAAATTTCAATGGAAAGCGGAATCTCCGTCTGTACCGCGCAGCCCAATTTCAGAACAGACCGCCGCCATTCCACCTTCGCAGTACATTACGGCATTTTTTTCATCCTTCATGCTTTGCTATTTCATGCTCGGCTTTTTTGATGAAGCCGTGAAAACAACATGGCAAGCCGCGCTCTTTGCTTTTTTATTCATCAGCATTGCTTGTATTTTTCTTGCGCCCATCGTTTCAAAAATTTCACAATCAAAAGCGGATGGATTTCTCAGCAAGCCAATCAACCTTGTGATGATTCTCGCGCTTCCCGTCTTTCTTATCATGCTCGCGGCTGCCAGCGCGCAATTCCCCGCCATGTTCGTTTGGCAAAACATCACCCTCCGCGCCGATTTGCTCGGCGCGTACCTCATCAGCGGATGTATCGCGGGCGCGTTGAATGTGAAAATTGTAAAACATCCTTTAATCCATCATTTTTATCAAACGTCGTTTTACCAATTCGCGCTTCAACATCTTCCGGGCGCGTACGCAGGCGGAATGTTTTTTTTCATTCATCTGATTCTTGCGCGGGCGTTGAATCACCCCGCATTCAGCCGCAACAGCGTGGTCTTTGAAACCGACGCGGGGCCGTGGATGACCATCCTCGCCAGCCCGCAAAGCGACGCAATCAACCGCGCCGTGCATCCGCTGGTGTTGATTTTCTCGCGTCCCGTCATCCGCTTCTTCGCCCTGTTCACCGGCGAATATTGGAATCTTGCCGCCATGCTGGTCGTGGCGCTGCTCGGCGCGGCTTGCGTGTTCATGGCGTATGTCTTTGTGTATCGCGCGGTCAAATCCAAAACGTATGCGTTTCTTTTTGCCGTCTTTCTCGGCGTTACGCCTTCACACCTATTGTTTGGCTCGCTCACCGAAAATTACGTCTTCGGCATGACCTCGCTCATTTTTTTCTTTTTGCTCGTGCAATCCAAAGAAAAGAGGTTTGGCAGACTCATTCCAAGCGGCGTGATTGTTTTTGGAATAACCGTCGCCAACATCGCGCAAACCGCCATCGGGCTATTTTTCCGCAAGCTGGGATTTTGGAACGTCGTCCGATATTGCTTTTTGGTTCTCAGCGCGGGCGTGGTTTTGACGACAATCACCAACGCGGTTTATCCCAACAAGCAGACCTTTTTCTTCGTCCCCGCCGACCTTGCCTTTGAGGCGAACTTTATCCGTTCAAAGGACGGAACGCCGCTCGTCGGCATACAACGCAAAGCGGAAGTGGTTGCGCGTACCATGCTCCTCTACCAAATTGCCGCGCCCCAGCCGTTAATTGTAATTTCACAAAAGAAGAACGACCCCTTCCCCACTATTGACTTAAAAACCTTCGACTGGCGCGAGAACAAACTCGCATCATATAAAGGGCTGGGAAATTTGCCGCTGTTCCTCTGGTTAATTCTGCTGGCAGGCGGAGTGATGCTCTTTTTGAAAAACTTGCGAACCTCCCCGCACACGGAGTTAACGCTTGGCTTGCTTGGCGTTTTGGGGTTCAACGCCCTCCTGCATTTGTTTTACGGAACGGAATTGTTTCTCTACACCCCTTATTGGACATACGCGCTGGCGTTCTTCCTTGCGCTTGCTTATGAAGAAATGGCAGATACAACATGGTTTCAAGCAGTGCTTGCGGCGTTTGTCATCCTGCTCATGCTGAACAACGGCTGGTTTCTCTTTGTCATTTTGCGCGCGTTGGCGCCGTTTTTTTCCGCCGTCTAAACGTATCCAACCAAATTCCCCTTTACAAAATAAAACGGCGGGGATATATCCATAGGAAATTATGATTCGCCACATCCTCTTTGACTTGGGCGGCACGCTCATGTATTCACGCGAAAACTGGCTGCCCGTGCTGCAACAAGCGGACCTCGCCCTTTCGCTTGCGCTGCTCAAATACGGCATCGCGCTGGAGGCTCATACCTTCCGCGCGCGCCTGCATCAATACTATGAACAGCGCGACAAAAATTTTGAAGAGACAACCTATCATCTCGTCTTGCGCGAACTGCTTCGGGAGCTGGGTCACACCGAGGTGACGGAATCCGTTTTGCGGGAAGCGCTGGACGCGCTGTATTCCGTGACGCAAAAAAATTGGGTGTTGGAAGACGACTGCGCGGAGACCATTCGCGCATTAAAGTCGCGGCGCTATCATCTTGGGATTCTTTCCAACGCGGGGGACGACAAGGACGTGCAGCAGCTGGTGGCGGGATTTGGCATTCACGCCGAGTTTGACTTTGTGCTGACTTCGGCGGCGTGCTATTACCGCAAGCCGCACCCGCGCGCGTTTGAGCTTGCGCTGGCGCATTGGGGAATTCCCCCCCAAGAAGCGGTGATGGTCGGCGACAGTTTATGCGCGGATATGGAAGGCGCAAAAAAACTGGCGATGCAAACCGTGTGGATTACGCGCCGCGCTGAATATACGCCCGAAGAAAAACAGCGCATTCAGCCGGATTATGAAATTTCCAGATTGAAACAACTCCTCAACGTCGTGGAAAAAATCAACAAACAAGCGCCATCCGTCTGATAAAATCTCTTTACATTGAACAGCGCGCGGCGGCGCAATCATAAGGAGAGCGCATGAAAATTAATATTTCCACGCATGAAAATATTACAGTTATTCAACCGGAGGGGCAATTAGATTCAGAGTCCAAGCGTGAATTTGAATTGCAAATCGAGGCGTGTCTTGCCGGCGGCGCGCGTTGGGTTGTGTTTGATATGAGCCGCGTTTCATTCTTAAGCAGCGCCGGACTGCGCGTCATTCACAACACTTTTAACCAACTGCGAAAATTGCATCAGGACGCGGATGATGAAACCCTGCGAAAACAAATCAGCGCGGGAATTTACAAAGCGCCGTATTTGAAAGTATGCGGATTGGGCGAAGCGCCGCTGCAAGCCTTCACCCTCGGCGGGTTCGACACATACATCCAAGTGTATAATGATTTGGATGCGGCGTTGAAATCTTTTGGCTCTCCCGTTTCTGACGGAACTCGCCGCAAATAAACACGGATAAACTCTGATTACATCACAAGCAAAGTCTTTGAAAGTTTCTTTAAGATTGTCATTATCACTTATATAAACGGAGAATCAATGCCCAAGTTTTTGGAAAAACTTGAACAAGGAACGCTGGTTGTGGACGGCGCAATGGGAACAATGCTGCACGCGCGCGGAATCAGCTTTGACAAATGTTTCGACGAACTCAATTTATCCAACCCCGCCGCCGTTGCGGAAATTCACCGCGCGTATATTGAAGCGGGCGCGGAACTCATCATCACCAATACATTCAGCGCAAACCGCTACAAGCTCGGCAAGTTTGGGCTGCAAAACGAGGTGGAGAAAATTAACAAGGCGGGCGTGGAACTTGCCCGAAGAGTCGTCGCCGCGTCTTTTCGGGAGGTGATGATAGCCGGGGATGTCGGTCCGCTGGGAGTGCGAATCGCCCCGTATGGCAGAGTCCAACCCGAACAGGCACGCGAAGCCTTCGCGGAGCAAATTAAAGCGCTGGCGGAAGCGGGCGTGGATGTGATTCTCATTGAAACCATCAGCGATTTGTATGAAATTCAAGAAGCCATCAAAGCCGCCAAGCAAACCTGCGGGCTGCCGGTGATTGCTTCCGTGACGTTCACGCGCGATGACCGCACACTGCTCGGCGACGAATCGATTCAAGTGGCGAAGAAAATCAAAGAAGCAGGCGCGGATGTAATCGGCGTGAATTGCTCCGGCGGTCCTTCGCAATTGCTGCGAATTTTGAAGGAGATGAAACAAGCCGTGCCGGATGCAAAGTTTTGGGTGAAGCCAAACGCGGGCTGGCCCGAGCAAGTCGGCGGGCGCATTATGTATCCGGCGGACGCAGATTACTTTGGCGATTACGCCATCGCGTTCCGCGATGCGGGCGCGCACGTCGTCGGCGGATGCTGCGGCACGACTCCGCAGCACATTGCCGCGATGAAAAAAGCGTTGGAAAACACGCCAGCAAAAAAAATCGAAGTGATACAAACCGCCGAGGTGTTGGAGACCTCCGAAACTTCAACCAGCGAGCCGCCGACTCAACTCGCACAGCGGCTTGCCAACGGGCGGTTTTCCATCTGCGTGGAGATGGACCCGCCGCGCGGACTTTCCACTCATAAATTGCTGGCGGGTGCATCCCTGCTGCATGACGCGGGCGCGCATGTCATCAACGTGGCCGATTCGCCGATGGCGCGCATGAGAATGTCCGCTTGGGCGGTGTGCGACGTGGTGCAAAGAAAAATCGGCGTGGAAACCACGCTGCACTTCCCCACCCGCGGACGCAACCTGCTGCGCGTGCAAGGCGATTTGCTCGCCGCGCACGCCATCGGCTTGCGAAATGTGTTTGTCGTCATGGGCGACCCGACCTCCATCGGCGATTACCCCGAAGCAACCGATAACTACGACCTTGTCCCTTCGGGTTTGATTAAACTCATCAAACAGGGATTCAACGCGGGCATGGACCATTCCGGCGCCAGCATCGGTCAGCCGACCAATTTCTTCGTCGGCGCGGCGTTAAATTTATGCCCGCCCGATTTGGATACCGAATTGAAAAATCTGCACCGCAAAATTAAAGCGGGCGCCGACTTTTTCCTCACCCAGCCCATTTACAACCCGCAAGACGGACCCAAGTTAATTGAAGCCTATGAAGCCAAATACGGCAAATTGGAAAAACCCATCCTCGCAGGCATTCTTCCATTGGTCAGCGCAAAGCACGCGAGTTTTCTGCACAACGAAGTGCCGGGCATTTTCATCCCCGATGAAGCGCGCGCGCGGATTGAATCCGCAGGCGAGGCAGGCGCAAAAGTGGGCATTGAACTGGCGGTGGAATTGATTGAGCAAATCAAAGGCTGGGCAAGCGGGCTGTACATCATGCCGCAGTTCCACCGCTACGATATGGTTGCGGAAATTATCGAAGCGGTCAAGGAATAAGCCATGCTGCTTACCATTGACATCGGCAACACAAACCTGACGCTGGGTCTATACGAAGGCAATCAACTCGGCGCACATTGGCGGCTCGCCACCGACCATCACCGAATGCCGGATGAATACGGCTTGCAGTTTTTAGGTCTGCTGCAAAACGCGGGTAAAACCATCAAAGACATTCACGGCATTTCGCTTGCTTCGGTTGTCCCCCCGCTGACCGGGCGCGTTATTCAAGCCTGCCGCGAATATCTTAAGCAAGAGCCGCTGGTGGTGGATGCGGGAATCAAAACCGGAATCAAAATCCGCTATGAAGACCCCAAAGCCGTTGGCGCGGATAGAGTGTGCGACGCCGTCGCGGTGATGAAACTGCACGGCGGACCCGCCTGCGTGGTGGATTTTGGCACCGCCACCACCTTCAACGCCATCACCAAAGAGGGCGAATATCTCGGCGGGGCAATCACCGCGGGAATCAATTTAGCCGCCGAAGCGCTATACACCCGCGCCGCAAAACTCCCGCGCATTGATTTGCAAATGCCGCCTTCGGTCATCGGGCGCAACACGGTTCACGCCATGCAGTCGGGTTTGCTTTTCGGTTACGTTTGCATGGTGGAAGGCATGGTGGCGCGCTTCAAAGCCGAATTGGGCAATGAAATGAAAGTCATTGCCACCGGCGGGCTGGCGGAAGTGGTCGCCAAAGAAACCAAAGTGATTGACATTATCGCGCCGTGGCTCACGCTGGATGGCTTGCGAATTATTTGGGAATTGAATCAAAAATAGAATGAAGAAAAAAATATTCTGGGCAGCCGCGATTTTTTTTATGCTCGCCTGCCAAACGCTCCTGCCGGCGAATTTACCCTCGCCGCAAAAGCCAGCCAACCTGTACGCGACTGAATCCGGACAGACAGCCGAACCTGCTCCGCAAACGGATACGCCCCCGCCGCCCAGCGCGACCAACTTTGCCCCGCCGACTGAATCCGCCACGCCAACCGCAACCGCGTCCCCATCCGCCACCTTCACCGCCGCAGTCATTCACCAAGGACCGGAGGCGGTGACTGTTCCGATTCTTTTATATCATCACATTCAAGCGCCAAGACACAGCAGCGAATATTACATGCCGCCGGAACAATTTGAAGAACAAATGGCGCTGCTGTATCACTGGGGATATGAAACCATCAAATTGGATTTGCTGATTCAAGCCATTCACGAAGGCGCGGATTTGCCGCCGCGCCCGGTCATCATCACCTTTGATGACGGTCAAACCAGCGTGCATGACGCGGCTTTGCCCATTATGCAAAAATACGGATTCACCGGCGTGGTGTATCTGGTGGGGACGTATTTGGACGCGCCAACATTTATGACCACCGCGCAGGTGATGGATTTAATTGCCGCAGGCTGGGAGGTGGGCAGTCACAGCATGAAGCACATGGACCTGACCCACATGGAGTATGACCAGCAAAAGTATGAAATTTTCAAATCGCGCGAAGTGTTAAGCGAAAAACTCGGCGTGCCAGTTAATT
>DAOTZP010000469.1:0-1720 GCA_034434265.1 Anaerolineales bacterium
TAAAATCAGAAAAGGCTTGGATAAAGCCGACTTCAAAACCAAAAGGCAAATCATTGAACTGCTAGACATACGCGGCAAGATTGCCTTTGAGAATAACCAAAAGGTGTTATATCTAAAATGTCTAATTCAACCGCAACAAGTATCGCGTGCGCTAATATCGCCTTTATCAAATACTGGGGCAACCGCAATGAAGACCTGCGCATTCCAATGAACGGCTCAATTTCAATGAATTTAGACGGGCTGCACACACGCACCACCGTCAGATTTAATTCGTTTGAATATGACTCGCTGACCATCAACAACATAGGCATCACAGGAAAGGGATTGGAGCGCGTTACGCGCATCCTCGACCATGTGCGCGACATGGCAGGCATCCGCGAACGGGCGGAAGTGAAAAGCGAAAACAACTTTCCCGAAGGCGCGGGCATTGCCTCCTCCGCTTCGGCATTTGCCGCGCTGGCGCTGGCAGCCAGCCGCGCCGCCGGTTTGGAATTAAGCGAATCGGAACTTTCGCGGCTGGCGCGTTTGGGGTCCGGGTCGGCATCGCGCTCCATCCCCGCCGGGTTTGTGGAATGGCAGGCAGGCGAAACGGATGAAGACTCCTTTGCCTTTTCCATTGCCCCCGCCAATCACTGGAACTTGACCGACTGCATCGCCATTGTGGATGCCAGTCACAAAAAAACCGGCTCCACCGAAGGTCACGCGCTGGCATCCACCAGCGTATTGCAAGCCGCCCGGGTTGCAGATACGCCGCGGCGTTTGGATATTTGCCGCAACGCCATCCTCAAAAAAGATTTTGAAGCCTTTGCCCAGATTATCGAGCATGATTCCGACCTGATGCACGCGGTGATGATGACATCAGCGCCGCCGCTGATGTATTGGCAGCCCGCCACAGTGGGAATTTTTCACGCAGTCCGCGCGTGGCGCGCGCAGGGAATTCCCGCCGCCTACACCGTGGACGCGGGCGCAAACGTGCATGTCCTTTGCTTAAGTGAAGCCGCAAAGCAAGTGGAAACCCGCCTGCGCGAACTGCCCGGCGTGATGAACGTGCTTTCAGCCAGGGCGGGAGAAGCCGCCGCAATTCTGGAAAATTGATTTCCGGCGCCGCGTAAAATCTCAAACCTTTATTCCGTCCATTTCAGATACGAAACGCCCGCGACGGGTATAATTTGCTTTGCCCGCTTTGAGCAAGGCTCGTCAATTTTTGGAGTAAAAATGGTATCACCTTTTGTTACGTTTATTATCTTTTTCCTGGCCCTCGGCGGCATGATTTTTGTCCACGAACTTGGGCACTTCCTCGCCGCGCGCTGGGCAAAGATTGAAGTGGAAGAATTTGGCTTCGGCTTGCCTTCCAAAAAACTCGTCACCCTGTTTACCTGGCAGGGAACGGAATTCACCATTCACGCGCTGCCGCTCGGCGGGTTTGTGCGCCCCAAAGGCGAAAATGACCCCGACGTGCCGGGCGGTTTGGCATCTGCCAGCCCGTGGAAACGGCTCGTCGTTTTGTTCGCCGGTCCGCTGATGAATTTGTTCACCGCCGTATTTGTCTTTTCGCTGCTGATTGCCATGGAAGGCATGCCCGTACCCGGCACAGTGAACATCAACGCGGTGGGCGAAGATTCACCCGCCCAGCAGGCGGGCATTTTGCCCGGCGATGTTTTACTCGCGGTCAATGGACAAAGCGTAACCGAAGTGGAAGCCGCGATTGAAATCATCCGCG
>DAOTZP010000470.1:0-1951 GCA_034434265.1 Anaerolineales bacterium
CATACCCATATTTGAGCATGGTCGGCAGGGCAATCATGCCCATCATGATAATCGTTGCGGCAACAACGCCCGTTGTGGCGGCAAGCAGCGTGCCAACAAGGATAACCGCCAGCGCAAGCCCGCCGCGCACTCTGCCCATGACTTTGGCGACGGTAGTCAGCAGTTCTTCCGCCAAGCCTGACCTTTCAAAAACCGCGCCCATAAAAATAAAAAACGGAATGGCGAGCAAGGTAAAGTCGGACATGGTGCCAAACCAGCGGCTTGGCAAAAGTTTGAGCAAATTAAGGTTAAACGCGCCAAGCGCATACCCGATTGCGCCGAATAAAATTGCAGTGGCGGCAAACGAATAGCCAACGGGGTATCCGCTCATAATAAAGATGAAAAACCCCACAAACATGACGATAGCAAGCCATTCAAAATGTGCCATGACAGCCTCTTATTTTTTTTCGCCGCGAATGACGGCAATGTTCTTAATAATTTCAGAGATGGTTTGCAAAAACAGCGCGGCAAACCCAAATAAAATCATGGACTTGATGGGCGCGCGCGGCAGTCCATTCGGGTCGGGGGAAAGCTCCCAAGTTCCAAATGTACCATCGGGCAGGTAGCCCCAGGATTGCAGCACGGGATAGGTTGAAACATACAACCCAATCACACAAAAAACGGTGAGGAAGAGCGCGTGTCCAATTAAGTCCACCCATGCTTTGGTTGTATCAGACCATTTCACATAGAGAAAATCCACGCGGACATTTTCCTGATTTTTGAGAATATAAGCAAACCCCAAAAAGAAGGTGAGGGAAAATAAATACCATTGCAGTTCAATTAACATATTGGTTGTTAATTTCACGCCGGCAAACCTCCCCAAATAGCGCGCAATGACGTTGTAAAAGCCAATCACCACAGTAAGCATGACGCAGACAGCGGCGGCTTTTCCAAGATATTCTGTCAGATTGTCAATCCAATTTGAGAACTTCAACAACAGGCGCATAAAACCTCCTTATTAAGTCATCAAAACCGAATCATAAGTTGCGTTTATAACCCAAAAATTAAATATGAGAAAGGGGGAAATTTAAGACTCGTAACGGCGTTGCGTTTTATGTGTTTATAGATACATGAATGCTTCTATTTATAAAATTTGGAATGCGCCTGCATTTTCCAGTTTGCTGCAAAACCGCCGGGAGGTTTTCATCATCACCGCGGCTGGAGCGCTGCATTTAGGGTTGAGCATGGCAGGCTTGCCTGCATGGCAATGCCCCGTACTTGCCGCAACAGGTATGCCATGCCCAGGCTGCGGCTTGACCCGCGCCACAATGGAACTGTTACGGGGCGATTTTTCCGCATCATTCCAAACTCATGCCTTTGCGCCAATTTTTCTTTTGGGGCTGGTGGTTATGCTTGCGACCATCATTTTGCCGGATAATTTACGCAGCAAGCTAATTGAAATGATTCAGCGGATTGAAATGCGTAACGGCATTACATCATTGGTGTTATGTTTGTTGATGTTTTATTGGGCGTTCCGCCTGATAGCATAAAATTCAACTTTTTATAGAGGAGAGTGTCAAATGTTAGCGTACGTCGGCAGTTTTATTGCTTGGATTGCAGGGATAGTTGTTCTCGTCAAGTTGTTCCAAAAAGAGGGCGCGTTAAAGGGTATCCTCGGTTTCATCTGCATGTTATACACATTCATTTGGGGCTGGCAAAATATCAGCAACGAAAGCCTTGGTCTCAAAAACTGGATGTACGTTTGGACGGGCGCAATTGTGCTTGGCATCATCCTCAATCTGGCAGGCGGAGCAAGCGCCGGGTTGGAAGAATCCTTCCGCCCGCTGTTCATGTAAAAAAATTGTTGTAAAAAAACGCGGCGGATTTTTTCGCCGCGTTTTTTTGATTAAGCGTTTTCTCTGGCAATACAAACCAACTGCCGCGCAATTTGATTCATCACTTCATCCGGCAC